>JAGLWX010000355.1 GCA_023133185.1 Fidelibacterota bacterium | reverse complement strand
CATTTTTGAAGAAACGACCGGTACTCTCATAGACATCGCCTCAAGCAATACATTCGGCAAACCTTCTTTATACAAACTTGAGAGAACCAAAACGTCAATTCTTTCAAAAATGAACATCGGCTCACGGGTGAATGGGAAAAATGTCACATGTTCCTCGATTCCCATATCTTTAACTTTATCTTTCAGCATTTGCTCATCCGGCCCTTCCCCAACGAGAATTAAATGCAAATTCGGATGAGAACTTTTTACCAATATTTTTACAGCCTCCAAAAGAACGGTTTGTCCTTTCCGTTCTTCAAACATCCCGACATTTCCCAAAACGGGCGAGGCATTATCGGGCAGAGAATATCGCTTGAAAGATTCCTTTTTTCGCTCTGCATTTGTAGTGAAACGCCTTACCTCGGTGCCTTGATAAATTAATTCAACACCGGTAGCCGGAAGCTTGTAAAAATCAATCAGGTATGTGCGCGTAAAGCCTGTAATTGCAATTACAGCCGACCGGATAGATTCATCGGGACGATAGAATTCGCGATTATACTCAGGAACGATAGTTCCGGTTTTAGGAATGAGAATTGTATTTACATTACTCTCTTTCATACATTCGCCGGCAAATACCGAACAATGAAATGAATCTCTGGGAGGATGAACAGTACAAACAGCCACATCGCAATTCTGCAAACCGTCTGTCCAGACCTTTTTATTCTCAGTATCCTTTGACGCCACTTTATCATAATCATAAGTAAATGCCTGAGCCCCCGCTTTCCGGCATTCTTCCGCCACATAGCTTCCTGTTGGGGCAATAATAGTTGTTTCTTCACCCTGTTCTAAAAAGAAGCGATTTGCTTCTGCTACCCAAATTTGAGTGCCGCCGCGCAGATGTGTGTCTTCAATAAATCCAATATTCACAGCTTAATTCTCATTTTATCTTAATGAGTTCCATTAAGAGTTTTCTTAAAGTCTCTTTCATAACTTCCGGTCCATATCTTTGCCGGGTCGCTTTAATATTATGTTCTTTTCGCTCTACTCCCTTTTCGGGATATAATAAAATGTCGGTAAGCTCATTTAGAAATGATTCCGAAAAATCTTCTTCGGGGAATAGAATATACTGAATCTGTTGATCTTCAGTCAGGCTTTCACCCACAACGTCCGCAAAAATTTGCTCCGGCTGGTAGCGGCTGCAGATGATAGGAACTCCGGCGGCGGACGACTCGATAATCGGCAAACCCCGACCTTCTGTTTGGCTGGGAAAAACTATTGCCGTGGCAAGCCTGTAAATATCTTCAATGCAGAGGTTTTTGAATCCTTTTTCCAAAAAACAAACATGTTCTTCCGCCCCTACAGAGAATGCCAAAAATATCCGGTCAGCCATTGAACCCGGAACTTCTGAAAGTACTTTGATATAGGCTTTCAGAACAGTCTCTAAATCGGCTTGATGTTCAATTGGGGCGGGACCCGTAATATGAAGAATAATTTGTCGTTCTGTATTCCACTCAAATTCATACCGGAACGCTGGATGTTTTAGCAATGCAGCAATCAGATACAAATCTTTCTCGATGCGTTTTCGGTCTATTATGCGCGTCGGCTGAAGGAAATAAAAAATACGGTCGGAAGTTAAATCCAGAATTAGCCCATCGCGATTAGCACATACCAACGGTTTTTGCTTATTCATCCAATTTTTCAATTTTCCCAAATGTGGGTTAACGGCGATGGGATTTATCATTGGATTGCCGTCCGAAAGAATGTGAGCCATTCGTAAACGAACAGATCTAATTTCATCCTT
>JAGLWX010000354.1 GCA_023133185.1 Fidelibacterota bacterium | reverse complement strand
TCCGAAAGGACCTGTCCCCAATGGAATACCTGGGTAGATACGACCTCTTTCCAGAAGCCAAAACCGGATACGCAGAAATCATAGATTCCACCCACAATCGCAGCCGATACCAATACTTTTGCCTGGTCTCCACCGCCTTCGCCGGCAATCAGCACTTCAGTGGTGGCTGTGGCTTCGGGAAATGGAAACTCGCCGTGCATATCCTTGACAAAGTAGCGACGGAAAGGAATTAAAAACAGAATTCCTAAAAATCCTCCAAATAACGACGCCAGAAAAATCTGCAGGAAGCTGACATGAATCCCCAAAATATATAAACCGGGAATCGTAAAGATTGCCCCCGCAACAATAACTCCGGAACTGGATCCGATGGATTGGATGATGACGTTTTCCTGAAGCGCATTTTTCCGTTTCAACAGCACCGACATACCTGCCGCCAGAATAGCAATTGGAATCGCCGCTTCAAACACCTGTCCGATTTTCAATCCCAGATAAGCTGCTGCCATGGAAAACAGGACTGAATAGAACAATCCCCATATTAATGAATAGCGTGTTACTTCCGGTACGATTTTGCCGTCCGGTATCACCGGGATAAACTCTTCTCCGTCTTTCAGTTTACGATAGGCGTTTTCCGGTAATTTGATCTGAGCCGGTTTTTCCATTTTGATTCACCCTCCATAATAATAATTAATCTTTAACCGTGTAAAATATAGTTGTCCACAATCAGCAAACCGGACACATGAATTAACATTATGCCGATAAATCTGAAATTAATGCCGTAAGAGCCTCAATCAACTAATGCGCTTTTTCGGTGATATAGTGTTTTATCCGTTCAGAAATAGTATTGTAAATAGTGTTTATTTCTTCGTCGGAAAGGGATTCCAGCCAGCTGCGTACTTTTCTTCCATATTTCTGAGTCCATTCAAAATAGGCGCGCTTTCCAATATCACACCCTTCCTGCTGGCTACAGAGATATTTATACTTTTCCATTTCCGCAATTTGTATTCCCATTTCTTTTTCGTGTCTTGAAAGGATTTTTGTTCTTACCGGATTCTCAAACAATCTCATATTCTCGAGCATAGACTATTTTACCAGATGAATTTAACACTATTTTTTCTCACTTGTCCATAACCGTAACATCAGGGAAAAATATAGGACAGACAAACAATATATGCAATGGTAAACTGCTTGATATTTCCGGCGCTATAAAAGGGCGGACTTTGCTTGCCTCCGCTGCCCGGCAAGCCCTCCGATCGGGTTCAACGCAGCAGTAACATACTTTCAGACAATTCAGAAATCGATGTGTTCATTCAAAATAGTCGAGAGAAGGCATTAATTCGGTTCGAAACAACCTGGCTGCTAAGCGAAGCATACTGCTATTTCGGCGTAAACGATCTGGATGTGTATTTATTTGTGGTATCCGTGACTCAAGAGATTATTTAAGCATTAAAGCTCGTTGAAAACGGTAAGATTGTCGAGATTCCGGTAGGAAAAAAGATGTTAGCCCTTTTTAATCAGGACTGACTACAATTTACCGTTTAAAAACAGGTAATTATTTGCTGTCGGTTTTTTTGGATTTGAACTTCTCGATCAGCTCTGCTGCTCTCTCCGGTACAAACACAGAAAGCAATCCGAATGCAACTCCAAGAGCTCCGGAAACTCTAATGATAATAAGGACAATAGTTTGATCGAGAATTAATAACAGCAAGCCAAAAATTAAGACAATTATTCCAAAATTTCTCATTACATAATTCCTTTTCGTAAATATTGTGAATTGTATTGCACTTTCAAAGACATGTTAAGTTCATTGTTTTTCTCTTTGATCTTACACGTCCAATTCATCATTGCAATTAAGGAAAACAACAGCGCTCCCACCAATATTAGCAGGGCTACATCATAGGGAACAGTGAATTTTTTCTTGGTGGGTCTCTTATATCGTTTCTTTTTACCGATTGCCTTTTCTCCTGATTCCAAGTAATTTTTCAAATCAAGATTTCCTTCTGCTAAATATAGAATTCATTTCAATCACTGTCAATTACTTGATGAAGATTATATGTGCTGAGCCTCACACAAAACGTGGTTGCTTTTAACTCTGTTAAAATGTATATTCATCAAAACTTGTGAGTTTACCATGAAAAGATTCATCATTACCATAACAGGATTCATCATAATTTTTCAAATGACAGCCGTTTCGCAAGAGAATTCTGTTTATCCGCAACCGACAAACCTGGTAACTATTCCAACCGCCGGCATTATCCCGCGGGGAGCATACTTATCTGAATTCCGGCTGTTCAGCGGCGGCGGTGTTTTAGCGGGAATTTCCGCCGGTATTTCACAGCGGTTCATGTTCGGGGTTGCCTATGGCGGCGCCAATATTATCGGCAATGAAAAGATCAACTGGCACGATCAACCGGGAGTTGAAATCAAATACAGGTTTATCGAGGAGGCTTCCAAACTGCCGGCATTTCTGATCGGTTTTAATTCCCAGGGACAGGGCGCTTACCTGGATTCACTGAAAAGATACGAAACCAAGGCAAAGGGGTTTTACCTGGTTGCCAGTAAAAATTACCGGTTGCTCGGCAATCTTGGTATTCATGCAGGAGTTAATTACAATCCCCTGGAAGGCGAAGATGGCGATAAGGACCCATCATTTTTCGTCGGATTGGACAAAAACATTAATCCGGAAATATCCATTGTCATCGAGTATGACGCAGCATTAAATGATAATGAAACTAATGACATCGCTCTGGGTGAAGGCAAAGGTTATCTCAATGCCGGAATTCGCTGGACAATGGTTGAGCGCTTTCATCTGGAAATTGACTTCAACAATATTTTACTCAATCGCAATGAAGTTGATTATTTAAACCGTGAATTGAAGATCACCTTTGTGGAATTCTTTTAATTAACAAAATTTCTCAAATAAACATCACGACAAGAACCAATGCAAACACATAATATGGGGGTAAGCATGAAACATCGATTTTTTCGATATGCAGTAATGGTTATGATGATTCTGTTGGCATGCACGCTGGTAATGGCTCAAAGTGCAAAAGTCAAACAGCTGTTGGTTGTAGCAGAGAATCTGCACGACGCCGATGATTTTGAAGGCACGATGGCGAAATTGAGAGAGGTAGAAAAGCTGGATAAAGAAAATCCGGAAATCCTCTGGAAAATCGCCCGCGGTTATTTTGACTTTGCCGATCAGCAACCGGATAATATGGAAGCTCAGAAAGAAAATCTCTATCCGGGTTTTGAATACGCTAAAAGGTGTGTTGAAATCGCGCCCGGTGTTGCCGGCGGACATCAGTATTACGCAATTCTGACCGGTCGCATTGGCGAGATCGAGGGCACCAAACAGAAAATCGAAAATTCCTATGCAGTAAAAGAACACACGATGATTGCAATTAAATTGGACCCGGAAAATGATTCCAATTACCACGTAATGGGGCGCTGGCACTTCGCCCTTGCCGACCTGAGCTGGTTTGAACGTCAGATCGCCAGTCTCATTTATGCCACGCCGCCGGCTGCCAAATTTGAAAAAGCCGTGGATTTTTTCAGCAAAGCTCACTCAATCGAACCGGAAGATGCCCGGCATTTACTCTGGCTGGGTAAAAGCTACGAAAAACTTGACCAGGAAGAAAAAGCCGTAAAAGCTTTAAAACAGGCTCTGAAAATTCCCGCAGAAACCGACTCGGAGAAGGCAATTTATAAAGAAGCAAAAGATTTGCTTGAGGATCTGTAAGCAGAATATCTCAAATGAAGATTTTCAAAGTTATAATAAAAATGTTCCGGTTTTTCTTCGTCATTGGGCTGATAATTCTCTCTATTATCGGAATACTCGCCCTCTTGACCAGGGAAGATCGATAGGCTGATTACATTTATTCTAAT
>JAGLWX010000353.1 GCA_023133185.1 Fidelibacterota bacterium | reverse complement strand
CTTAAACTTATAACTCCATTTATAATTATTTTTCCGGGTATCATGGCCTGGCAGTTATATAAGGGACAGATGACCGGTCCCGGTGGTACGGACGCAGCTTTTCCACTTATTATAAGAAATATTATTCCAAGTGGGTTCAGAGGATTCATCTTCGCTGCAATAGGTGGCGCAGTAATTAGCTCACTGGCTTCAATGCTGAATTCCGCTTCAACAATTTTCACAATGGATATCTTTAAACGTATGATTAATAAAGATATTTCTCAGGAGAAGATCGTTACCACCGGAAGAATTTCAACTTTTGTTTTTCTGGTTATCGGATGCTTAATCGCGCCGATTTTGGCGAGTCCGGCTTTAAAGGGAATTTTTACTTATTTGCAGGAATTTCAGGGGTTTATATCACCGGGTATTTTAGCGGCATTTGCGTTTGGCTTTATATTTAAACGTGCGCCGAAAGCCGCGGGAGTGAGCGCTCTGGTGCTTAACCCCATAATTTACGGTATTTTGCTCGTTTTTTGCGGCACCTTACCTGTTTTTGAAAATATCCAGATTGTTCAAATTGCTTTTTTAAATAGAATGGCGATCACTTTTATCATTATTGTGATAGTTATGGCGGTTATTACTTTAATTAAACCACTGGATAAGCCTGTTACTATGCCTGAAAGAAAAGAGTTTGATATGCAATCCACACCAGTCGTGAAATGGTTAGGTGTGACTGTTATTGTGGCTGTTTTATTACTGTATGTAATCTTCTGGTAAAATATAAAAATATAGGATTTATACACTGTGATCAATGAATAAATGTAGGGGGTTGGAAATGAAAAGAAATCATAGAGGTCTTTTGTTTGTGTTGATTTTATGCCTGCTAATCGTCGTTAGCTGTGGTAGTAAAAGTCAATGGGCAGATAATCCGCAATACCTATTAACTGAAGAAGAAATCAACGCGGAAATCGCTATCAAAATGGAACAGGTGAATAAATTTATAGACGAAGAAGGATTAAAGGGAATTCTATTAACTCAAGTCCGAAATGTTTACTGGATGACCGCCGGTCTTACAAATAACCAGATCGTCCTTAATAAAGATGTTGGATCCGCATCACTTTTAATAATGAGAAATGGTGAAAAATATGTTATTTGTAATGGTAGTGAAGCGGGAAGATTAATGGATGAATCTTTAGAAGATTTAGGATATGAATTGATAATGTATAATTGGTACGAATCCAATCCTTTAAAAGATGTCCGCAGCAAGATCATTTATGAATTGGCTGACGGTGGAAGAATCGGGAGCGATATTGAATATCCGGGAACAGTTTTAAAATCGGACCAATTTGCGAAATTGCGCTATAGTTTGACCGATACTGAAATTATAAGGTATAAATGGTTAGGCAGAGAAACGACTGAAGCTGTTGCCGAAGTTTGCAGAACACTCAAACCGGGTATGGACGAATTTGAGATTGAATATATGACCGTCAATGCACTGCGCGCAAGAGGTATTTTTCCTACAGTTCTTTTAATTGCGGTGGATGAACGTATTTACAATTACCGTCATGCGCTTGCCGGTGGAGCAAAATTGAAGAATTACGCAATGGTCAATGTCGTTGCTGAAAAATGGGGAATGCCGATAGCTGTCACCCGTTTTGTCCATTTTGGTCCGCTCCCTGAAGAACTTGCAAAAAAACTTCAGGCAACAGCGATTGTCAATGCTCATTATGAAGCCGCTACAGTTCCGGGGAAACCACTTGCCGAGATCTTTGAGGAGTGTAAGACGTGGTATGCTAAAGTTGGCTTTGAAGACGAATGGCAGAAACATCACCAGGGTGGAGCAACCGGTTACAATGATCGGGAATATTGCATTTATCCCGGTATTGAAGGAACTGTTCAGGAGAATCAGGCATTTGCATGGAATCCCACAATTACAGGCGCTAAAATTGAGGATACAATCATCTCTTATAAAGACGGTTTTGAAGTCGTCACAGTATCTAAAGATTGGCCTATGATATCGATTACCATTAATGACAAAATATACCAACAGCCGGATATATTAATCCGCTAAGCAAGAATATGGAGTGGATTAACGAGTATTAATAATAATGCAATTTAGTTTTTCAGACTATCCTCACAGACGCTACAATCCTCTTACAAGAGAATGGGTCTTAGTATCGCCACATCGAACTAAACGACCATGGCAGGGAAAACAGGAACCAACTTCTCCGGTTAATCGACCTTCATATGACCCGGAGTGTTATCTGTGTCCTGAAAATATCAGGGCAAATGGAGAAAGAAATCCTAAATATTCCTCCACGTATGTATTTACCAATGATTTTGCAGCGTTACTTCCAGACACTCCGGATGTAAAAAGTTACTCTAATCCTTTAATGCAAAGTGAAAGTCTGCAAGGCACCTGTCGGGTTATATGTTTCTCACCTCGCCATGATCTTACCTTAGCAGAAATGTCTGTTGAGGAAATCCAAAGTGTGGTTGATATTTGGGCTGATCAGATCAATGAGCTGGGTAAACGGTATCGCTGGGTACAGATATTTGAAAATAAGGGCGAATTGATGGGCTGTTCAAACCTACATCCGCATGGTCAGGTATGGGCGGGAACAGCGCTTCCCAATGAACCATTCAAGGAGAATCAACAGCAATTCTCATATTTTAAAGAAAATGGTTCTATTATGTTAGCAGACTATATAAAATTAGAATCTGAGCAGAAAGACCGGATTGTTGTAGAAAATGAACATTGGATGGTTGTTGTTCCGTTTTGGGCGGTTTGGCCCTTTGAGACTCTGCTTTTGCCTCGCCGACATGTTTTGCGGTTGCCTGACCTTACAACTGTAGAAAGAGAAAGCCTTGCTAAAATTCTTAAAAGCCTGCTCGTAAAATACGATAATCTTTTTAACATTTCTTTTCCTTATACAATGGGATGGCATGGCGCTCCAACAGATTTGGGAGATTACACACACTGGCAATTGCATGCTCATTTCTACCCGCCACTTCTACGATCGAGCGCCGTTAAAAAATTTATAGTCGGATATGAAATGCTTTCTGAAGTGCAACGTGATATTACTCCCGAACAGGCTGCCAATAACTTGAGAAAACTATCGGAGATTCATTACAATGCAAAGAAAGGACAATTACCTGCTCAACTATAAATTGGTTATTCAATAGTCATTTTATAGTCATTAAGTTGTAAGAGGTGACATAGTGAAATTGTCCCAAGGGGACTCCTTTTGGAGGAATAATTGAAAGTAATTAAGTGGTCATTCAATAGTCATTTGTTGTCATTAAGTGGTAAGGGGGAATATAATAAAAAAGTATTGCAATCGTTTAAAAGATCAAATGAAAAATAAAAGAAGAAAGCATGTTTAAAATTGTAAAAGAGCCATTCGGCAAATTCACAAAAATCAAAATTATAAATTCTGACACTAAAGAATACATTTCAATTATCCCCGAGTTTGGCGGGAATATCAATGAAATTGTTTTAGAAAAAGAAGCTAAGTTATACTCAATTTTAGACGGCTACCAGACGCCTCTGGAAATAGCCGAACATGACTACTTTAAAGGCGCAAAACTTACTCCCTTTCCCAACAGAATAGAAGATGGAAAATACTTCTTCAACGGGAAAGAATATCAATTGCCGATCAACAAGCCTGATGAGAATCATGCAATCCACGGTTTTGCCTGGAATACAAAACTTACTCTAAAAAATAAAGAGATAAGGGATAAATACGCATCAGTGGAATTTGAATATGTATATGATAGTTCACTTCCAGGTTATCCGTTTAAAACGAAACTAATATTAACTTATTTCCTAACCACTGAAAAAGGATTCAAGTGTACAACTGAAATTAAGAATATCGACAGTTGTAAAATACCGGTTGGAGACGGCTGGCATCCATATTTTAAAGCAAGTGGTAAAGTTGATGAACTGATGCTAAAGATACCTGCAAAATATATAACGGATGTCGATTCAAGAATGATTCCAACGGGGAAGCGATTACTCTATAATGATTATATTAAATTAGCAAAAATCGGCGATACAAAACTAGATACAGGATTTAGAATTACGCAAAATGGTGGATGTGTTTCAACGGAAATTTATGACCCTGAAACTGACCTGAATATTAAAATCTGGCAGGAGACCGGCAAATGGAAATATAACTACCTGCAAATTTATATTCCCCCCTCAAGAAAATCGATCGCGATTGAACCGATGACGTGTAAAATAAACGGTTTTAATAACAAAAAGGGTCTTATAGTTCTTCAGCCGAATGAATCTTTCAAAGCAAGCTACGGTGTGAGTATAGAATAGTAGCGGTAGGCAGTATTAAAGAAAGAGATAGTATGCAAAATAGGATAAATGCGATTAAACTATTAAATGCTCCAAAAATTAAAGAATTGTTATATAAACTTTATGGAAAAGACAACAGGGTTATACAAAAGCAAATTCGAAGATATGGAAAAATAATAAAACAGTATCAAAATTACTTTTTTTCAACTCCTGTTCATCTTTTCAGTGCGCCCGGCAGAACCGAAATCGGTGGAAATCATACCGACCATAATGCCGGCAGGGTATTAGCCGCCACTATCAATCTGGATTCAATAGCAGCTGTTACCGAAACTCGTAACAACACGGTTACAATTAATTCGGAGGGTTACACTGATCCATTTAAAGTAGTGCTAGATGATCTTGAACCAAAGAAGGAAGAAGAGGGAACGACAACGGCTCTTATACGGGGAATAGCAGCACGGTTTAAAGAATTGGGATATAATATTGGTGGATTCAACGCCTGTATTTCCAGCAATGTGATGGTAGGTTCCGGTTTAAGCTCATCTGCTTCTATTGAGGTTCTAATTGGAACTATTATAAATCACCTTTACAATGAAGGCAAGATCAGTAAAAAAGAAATTGCATTAATCGGGCAATATGCCGAGAATAATTATTTCAACAAACCCTGCGGATTAATGGATCAATTGACTATTGCAGTGGGAGGTATTGTCTCAATTGATTTTAGAGATTCTAAAAATCCTATTGTTACGAAAGTAGATTTTGATATAAATGCACAGGATTACAGTTTGATAGTAGTGGATACAGGTGGGAATCACGCTGATCTGACTGAAGATTATGCATCAATACCGGGGGAAATGAAATCCGTGGCACGTGAACTTGGCGGTGAAGTCTGTAGGGATATAACTCATAAGGATCTAATTGAAAAAGTACGGCAGCTCAGACCAAAAGTCGGGGACCGCGCCATTTTAAGGGCTTTGCATTTCTTAGAAGATAATCAAAGAGTTTTGGATCAGGTTGAAGCGCTGGAAAAAGGCAATTTCGATACTTTCCTCGATTTAGTCAATGAGTCAGGGAGCTCATCCTGTAAATGGCTGCAAAATTGTTTCACAATAAAAAATCCGTCTGAACAGGGCATTAACTTGGCGCTTGCGTTGGCGGAAAATTATTTAAAGAATTCAGAAAGAAAAGGGGCGTGCAGAGTTCATGGCGGGGGCTTTGCCGGAACTATACAGGTTTTTATACCTGATGAGATATTAGATGGCTATCTGAAAATGATTAAAGATATTTTTGGTGAAAAGTCTGTAGAAATTTTAAGTATTCGACCTGTTGGGTCAATCCACTTAAATGCAGAGTTATAGAACAATTACTACAATGAAATTTAAAGAATTTAAAAGTGAAGTCTAATCCAACAGATTCAAATAAATCCCGACTAATTTTATTCCTGATATTTTTCAATCTATTCGCGTTTATCACAATTTTTGCTCAGGAATCAAAAAGTCCTATAGTCAGAACGAGATGGACTGATCCCGATGGGCGGGGTCCGTCCACATATAAAGAATGGAAAGACCGCTGGGAGAAAGACGCTAAGGGCTTTTATGATTATGAATTGATGTACCACAGTCCTTTAATGGAGGCTATGCAATCGGATTCATTTGAATTTGGAGAGGATTATGCATATTTAAAAGGATATGTTTATAAGGCAAGTGGCAGCCTCTGTTATGGTTTGCCGCCTCAAGCAAATTTTATTGTTTATCTTAATGGAAATGATGATAAAATATTAACAGATGAAGCTCCGCGTTGGACTTTTGGTGATCCTAACATTAGTGGACAAGGCTGGTATGGAATTGAGCTGGGAAATTTTGACAACCCGATAGTTACAGTCGGCGATTCATTTTCCGTTGTTTTTTCCCATTATGACTCAGAGATGCCAGAGCAGGGAAAATTGGAACGCAAAATTACCGATTTTATTATGCTGAATATTCCTATTTTTAATAAACTATATTTAAGGAAGAAGGAGATACCTTTTCCTCCAGGCAATCTGAAACTCGAAAAGACAGATACAGAACGACTGCTGAGATGGAATCAGGAAAGCGGAGTGAGTTATACTATATACCGGCGCAGTCTGAATGATACATTGATTACTAATCTTACCCGTTTTCAATATAATAAAATTGCGGAAGATATTATTGATTC
>JAGLWX010000352.1 GCA_023133185.1 Fidelibacterota bacterium | reverse complement strand
GAATTAGGGACAAAAGAGAATGGATTCGTTAACTGGTATATTGACGCCGCATTTGATAATAGAATATTTCAATGGGATACGTGCTTTTCGGTTGCCTGGGCAAAATATTCTCAGGGAGCGCTGCCAAATATTGAGAGCTTAGATAATTTTTATCGCAAACAGCATTCTAACGGCGCAATTTCCGGTGTAATTCGTAAAAAAGACGGCACCGATGATCAACCGATAGACTCACCCTGGTTTACACGGAATAATCTTTTTGCGTGGATCGAATATGAATATTTCCTGGTAACCGGAGATGCTTCGCGCCTGCCGAGAGTTTTACCAATTCTAAAAAAATATTCCAACTGGATAAAAAAGAATCGAAGGCATTCCAATGGACATTATTACTGGTCCGGTTGGAGCAGCGGTATGGATAATTCACCCCGCTCCAAAGCAGATAAATTTTATCCGCCTTATAGTTGGGTGGATTACGATGCAAACGAGGCGCTTGCTGCTTATTATCTAAGCAAAATCGCAGAGCAATTAGGCGAGAATAAAATATCTAAAGAATTTAATGATTTGCATGCGGAAATTAAGGAACTGGTAAACCGGGAAATGTGGTGTAAGAAGGATCGATTTTACTGGGATCTGGAAAAAGATGGTTCATTTATGAAAGTTAAAACCATCGCTTCTTTCTGGCCTATGTGGGGACGTATCTGTGAGATGCAACATATAGACGGCTTGGTAAAACATTTGAATGATGCAAATTCTTTCAACAGACCGCATCGCGTGCCCACAACGTCCGCCGACGAAAAAAAATATGCGCCGGAGGGTCAATACTGGCGCGGAAGCATCTGGGCGCCGACCAATCATATGGTCGTCAAAGGACTTGAATCTAATAACCGGAATCAGCTTGCGAGGGAAATAGTAACAAACCATTTGAATAATATATCCCTTGTTTATCAATCTACAGGCACCGTTTGGGAAAATTATTCTTCAGAATTTATAAAACCCGGAAAACCATGGGCTAAACCGGATTTTGTTGGCTGGTCTGCATTAGGTCCAATTGCACAGCTAATTGAATTTTATATTGGAATTAAATTAGATGTCCCGCATAATAAAATCAATTGGGAATTACTCACGACTGAAAGCGTAGGACTTCGTAATCTAAAGTTTGGTGATTCATTTGTTGAACTTGTTGCTGCGGAACGTATCAGGCTTGAAGATGAGATCCAAATCTCAGTAAAAACGTCGAAGGAATTTGATTTATATCTTAATAACGGTAAAAAACTATTCAAAAAAAAGATTCCTCCCGGAAAACATGAATTTAAATTTGTGTGAAGAATTATTTAAAAATACGATGGAATTTATATTTCAGGAAACCAATTTGAAATTACTTAAATATGTATCGTTATCAATTTTCATTGTTTCATTCCTTAGTACATGCCAAAGCTCAAACAAGTCAAAAACTACCATTGGTTATATTACAATTTCAGATCAGCTATCAGTTGAAGATAGCGCAGTTGTTGATTGGTTAAGCGGTCACAAACTCTTCAATGTTAAAGTGATTAATATCAGCCGGGAACCGGAGAAATTAAAGGATGTGGACGCAGCCTGGGTTCACATACCTGATGAATCTATGTACAATGAATGGTCAACCCATTTACCCGGAGTAACAGAACTGAAAAAATATTATGAAAATGGTGGTAAATTATTTCTATCAAATTTCGCGGCACTTCTCCCATCTGCATTAGGAATAGAACCTCAAAAACCAAAGCTTCGAACTTTGCATATAAAAGATAATGGATTATTTGATGAAAGAGGATTACAGAGTTTCAGAGGGCATCCGGTTTTTAATGACCTTTTTGGAGGCGGTTTTATTTGGGATTCTTATGAAAACCAGGAATTACCTATAATTGGTTACTTTGACGACGATTTCCCTCAATCAGGCAAAGTAGTTGCAACCGGGAAATCATTCGTTACCGTGAATGAAAACCATAGATTAATGGTAGAATATCAGGAGGGACAGGGGAAAATTCTGTCGGTAGGGGCATTTATTTATTTTAGCAAAGATAATCGCCTGAAACTTCATTTAGAAAAATTCATAGAAAATTCGCTGCTTTATCTTATCGGTGAAAATGTAGAAGAGCCAATAACATACTGGCAAAAGTATGATAATAAACCCGGAGAATTTAACATTTCAACAAAATCGCTGAAAAAATCCAGTGAAAGACTTCTAAAAAATTTACCCGAAACCGAGTTGGTTTTCAAAAACGATAATCCCCGGAATAACTTTTTTGATCTTGCAGGACGGCGCGCATTAGTTATGGGAAAAGAAAATGGCGGAATTGATGAATTGTGGGTACATCCTTTCAGAGTACTACGCGATTTCCAAACAGGTATTATTGTCAGGAATAAGGTTGTTTGGTTAAATAATCTACCTGTAGAAGTTGAAATTCAACCGGAATCATTGATCCGAATCTACCAGACTGAATATGGCAAATTGAAAGAGATAATCTATCCTTCATTATCAAGAGCAGGGGCAATTGTTCACTATGAGGCGAATACCTCAGATCCGATTAAATTAATGATAAAGTTCCGTAGTGAATTACGATGGATGTGGCCCTATGCTGAAAATGCTTTAGGCGATCTTTGTTATGGATATGATGAAGGATTAAACGCACTTCACGTAAAAGATGCAAGTGGTGATTTTTATTGCATCATTGGCGCCGATCTTGAACCGAATCAGCACATATCGGGACAATATGGCGATATTACGTGGAAGTCAAATAAATTCACTAAAACCCAAACAGATCTGAATCAGGTTTATCATGCTTGCTTATATGAATTGAACTCTGAGAATGATTATGTCTTGAATATTGCAATTGTAGGGACTAATGAAGGAAAAGGGAGCGCCTTAAATGATCACCGATATTTATTGAGCCATCCGAAGCAAGTATATTCTACCCTTACTAAGCACTATCAAAACTTATTGGATACAAAATTGACAATTGAGTCTCCCGATGAAGAATTTAACAAATTGTGGAAATGGGCTTTAGTGGGCACAGACCGTTTTTTTGTTAAAACGCCATCTCTTGGAACAGCATTAGTTGCCGGATTTTCTACTACGGAAAGGGGCTGGGA
>JAGLWX010000351.1 GCA_023133185.1 Fidelibacterota bacterium | reverse complement strand
AGCCCCGGAACGAGAATAAAACTTATTCACTTATAGGGATTAAATATAAGCGGTTCATTAATTTCACAATTGGTAGAAAAGTACAAGCATATTACAGCTATAGCTAATAAATTTGGCTGGCATTTTTTGGTATCGTAAAGAGGGTTTAGTAGGAGTTATGTTTTAATGAAATTAAAATCGTTTAGAAAAGGTGTCCATCCGGAAGAGTTTAAAAATTATACAGAACATAAATCTCTTGAAAGACTTCCGTTACCCGAACAGGTTTTTATTCCTCTTAATCAACATATCGGCGCGCCTGCTAAGCCTGTTGTGGAAAAAGGGCAGGCGGTAAAAACAGGCGAGGTGATTGGGACCAGTACTGGATTTGTGTCCAGCCGGGTTCATGCATCAATATCCGGAACTGTTAAAGCCATCGATACATTTCCACATCCATTGGGTGTGAATAGTTTAATGATCCATATAGTCGGTGATGGTAATGATGAATGGGTTGATACTGTTACTGAAGGAAGTGATTGGGAGCAGTTATCCGAAGAGGAAATCATAGACCGGATTCAGGATGCCGGAATCGTCGGAATGGGTGGAGCTGCATTTCCATCGCATGTGAAATTGACGCCGCCAAAAGGTAAAACAATCGATACGTTCGTTCTAAACGGTTGCGAATGCGAACCATATTTGACAGCTGATCACCGTATGATGGTTGAGCAGACTCAGGATGTTGTATTAGGTACACGCATTCTGATGAAAGCACTTGGCGTATCAAAAGCTGTTATCGGGATTGAAAGCAACAAACCCGATGCGATTGAAGCAATGAGGAAAGAGGTCGCCTCTTTTCATAATATTGAAGTAATTCCGCTGAAGGTGAAATATCCGCAGGGAGCGGAAAAAATGCTGATCAAAGCGGCAATTGACCGTGATGTTCCGGCTGGCGGATTACCCTTGGATGTTGGCGTGGTTGTCAATAATGTCGGAACTGCTATAGCCGTTGCGGAAGCTGTAACACGAAAGAAACCTCTCGTGGAACGTGTTGTGTCGATTACAGGCGATGGAATTAAGGAACCAAAAAATGTAATTGCCAGAATTGGCACTCCGTTTCAGAATCTGATCGACTTTTGCGGCGGGCTATCCGAAAAAACAGCAAAGGTTATTATGGGCGGACCGATGATGGGACTCACTCAACATACCCTTAAAGTACCGGTTGTCAAGGCAACCAGCGGTATTTTATGTCTTACGGATTTTTCAATTATAAAAAATAAAGAATATCCATGTATCCAATGCGGAACATGTATCGGCGTTTGCTCGATGAGCTTATTGCCAACGCGATTAGCCCGGTTTGCCCAGGTGGAAGATTGGCAAATGGCGGAAGAATTGGGAATCTTAAATTGCATTGAGTGTGGTTCCTGTGCATTCGTATGCCCGTCTCAAATCCCGCTTGTTCAACAGATACGCATCGGCAAAATGCGTGTGGATGAGTTAAAGAGAAAAGAAAAGTTGGAAACCGTATAACATATATAAGAAAGAATTCATTTCTATGGAAGATAACAAACAAAACGTTCCGGAAGAAGAGAGTCCGAAACCCGCTGCTCCCAAACCGAAGCCGGTTGAGAAGGTGAAAAAGGATAAGCCGAAACCACAAATATTTTTACTCAGCTCTTCGCCGCATATGGCAACCGTTGACAATGTTCCGAAAATTATGTGGACAGTTATTGCAGCGCTTCTACCGGCGGTTGCTTTTGGAGTTTATAATTTTGGTTTTGGTGTATTTTTAATTATTGCGGCGTCGGTTATCGCGGCGGTGGCAACTGAAGCGGTTGTCAATAAGATGCGAAATAAGGAGATCACAGTATTTAACGGCAGCGCAGTATTAACCGGGTTATTATTGGCAATGACATTACCTCCGGGTTTTCCCATAGCCTATGCCGCGCTTGGTTCAATTTTCGCCATTGGAATCGGGAAACAGATATTCGGTGGAATTGGCTACAACATTTTTAACCCGGCTTTGCTGGGCAGGGCATTTCTTCAGGCGAGTTTCTCGGTAAAAATGACCATCTGGGTAGCTCCGAATACCATCGATGCGATTACGACAGCGACGCCTCTTGGTTCATACAAATTTGAAAACGTAATGACGCCCTATTTCGATCTTTTTATGGGAAATATAGGCGGTTGTATCGGCGAAACCAGCGCTCTGTTTATCCTGATTGGCGGAATTTTTCTTCTTATAAAAAAATATGCGGATTGGCGAATTCCGGTCAGCTATCTCGGGACGGTAATTATTATTGGGGGATTATTCTGGATAATCGATCCGGCAAAATATCCGGACCCGGTCTTTCATCTTTTCGCCGGAGGATTATTATTAGGCGCATTTTTTATGGCAACAGATATGGTGACTTCGCCGGTGACGCCAAAAGGTAGCTGGATATTCGGATTCGGCGCCGGAGTAGTGCTGGTTGTAATTCGATTGTTTGGCGGTCTTCCGGAAGGCGTGATGTATTCAATTCTATTTATGAATGGTTTTGTACCACTAATCAATCGATATACCAGACCAAAGATTTTTGGGGAGATTAAAAAATGACGAAATCCTATAAACTTATTTTGGTTCTGACAATGACGGCAATTCTGTCGGGTCTGTTATTATCCTTCTTGAATCTCCATACCAAACCGTTGATTGAAGCTCATCAGGATAATGTTCTAAATAGTGCGCTCAGCAGTGTTTTGCCAAACAGTGTCAAAATTGAAGAAAAAATAATTGAGAATCAGCAATTCTATTTCAGTTATAATAAACAGGGATCAGTAAATGGAATTGCATTTCTTGCCGAAGGTAATGGATTCCAGAGTAAGTTGCGAATTTTAGTAGGTATGGATAAGACATTAACCCAAATTGTGAAAATTAAAATCCTGGAGCAGAAGGAAACGCCGGGATTAGGAACCAAAATTGAAACAGATCCCAGCAGCAGATCCGATCCCGAATGGTTTTCAAATCAATTCGATAACCTTAACGTACAGCAATCCATCAGCTATGTTAAAAACCAGGCAGCGGACAAAAATAATGGTGAGATCATGGCGATTACAGGAGCCACAATTTCATGTAAAGCGGTTGTTGATATTATTAATGCAACATTGAATAAAAACCGTGAGATCATCCGGAGGAATATGGATTTGGCTTGCCCGGCTGTGGCTGGTGTGCCGGAAGACGAGATCATTCCAAAACCGATAGCGGAAGATTACGAAATTAAAGTAATTGAAGGGAAATCGTATTACATCAACCGGGACAACTCAGGTAAAGTAACCGAGGTCGCATTTACTGCAAGCGGTGTAGGATTTCAGGGTCGGATAAAGGTTTTGGTGTGCATGAATCCGGATT
>JAGLWX010000350.1 GCA_023133185.1 Fidelibacterota bacterium | reverse complement strand
TTTTTCCGGCAAATCCTCTGCCGGCGTATCTAAAATTGGTTTGGTATTTCGGCATTCCGGAAATGCTGAGCAAGCCAGAAATTTTCCATTCCGGCTCCATTTAATGACCATCTCCGAACCACATAGCTCGCATTTTTCACCGGTTTTTTCGTGAAGATTTTCTTTAATCTGCTTGCGCTGCGTATCAAAAGCATCCAGGGACTGTTTAAATGGTTTATAGAATTCATGGATAACATCCAGCCAGGCTTTTCTATTACTTCCAATATTATCCAGATCCTCTTCCATATTAGCGGTGAATTTTGTATTAAAGATATCCGGCATATTCTGAACCAGTATCTTGTTCACTGTTTTACCCAGGTCGGTCGGCAGAAGCGTCCCGGTTTTCCGTTCCACATATTTACGGGTTAAAATAGTTGTGATAATCGACGCGTAGGTACTGGGTCTGCCGATTCCGAGAGTGTCCAATTCCTTGATCAATGTACCTTCGCTAAATCGAGGTGGCGGTTCGGTAAATTTCTGGTCTGTATGGATTTCAACGAGTTTTACCTTTTCCCCCTTGGTCAGATTCTCAGGTAATATTTTTGAGGCGTCTTCTTTTCTCTCTTCCCGCCAGGCTTTTAGAAAACCATCGAAAACAAGGTCGTTGCTGACTGTCCTGAACAGATAATCATCCGCTTTTACATCAACCGTTTTTTGCTTATACCGGGCCGGCGCCATCTGGCAGGCTGCAAAGCGGCTCCAGATCAACTGGTAGAGTTTTTTCTGATCAGGCGTCAAATGCTCCGATAATTGTTCCGGTGGAAGATCAAATCTTGTGGGGCGGATACCTTCGTGGGCATCCTGGACATTCTTTTTCTTGGTCTTAAAATACCGGGGATTGGTCGGCAAATATTCCTTTCCAAAACGATTCGTAACAAATTCACGAACACCGTCGATGGCATCTTTGGAAATGCGCACTGAATCCGTACGCATATAGGTGATCAAACCCACCCGGTCTCCGCCAATATTAATCCCTTCATATAACTGCTGTGCGATTTTCATGGTCTTGGCGGGAGGAAAGCGGAACCGTCTGGTGGCTTCCTGTTGTAAAGTACTGGTTATAAAGGGCGGAGAAGGTGATTTTGAAACCTCTTTTTCCTTTATGAATTCAATTATATAGATCAGGTTTTTTAAAACAGTTTCATGCCGGCGGGCTGTTTTCTCATCGGGTATATCCGGTTTTTTCCCGGCAATTTTAATGCACTTTGCGGTAAATCGCCGCCCTTTGGATTCCTCAAGATCGACCGTCAAATCCCAGAATTCCCGGGAAGCAAAACGTTCAATTTCAGCTTCCCGTTCACAAATGATCCGCAAAGCCACGGATTGGACCCGACCGGCGCTAAGTCCGCGATAAAGCGTTTTCCATAGAACAGGGCTCACCTGGTAACCGACCAGTCGATCCAAAACCCGCCGGGCTTGCTGGGCGTTGACCAGACTCATGTCAATTTTGCGGGGATGCTTGATGCCATACTGAACACCGCTATAGGTTATTTCATTAAACAGCACTCTCCGGATGCGATTCTCGGGAACTTTCAGAGCGTTGGCGATATGCCAGGCAATGGCTTCACCTTCGCGATCGGGATCGGGCGCCAGATAAATTGTGGAGACCTCCTTTGCAGCGGTTTTTAACTGCTGAATGATTTTGGTCTTACCCTTAATGGTTACATATTTTGGCTTGAAATCGCGGGCAATGTCAATCCCCAATTCCTTTTCCGGCAGATCTTTGATATGTCCAACGGAAGAGAGAACGTGAAAATCTTTTCCGAGATACTTCTTAATGGTTCGGGCTTTTGACGGTGATTCTACAATTAATAAATATTTAGTCATAATGTTTTCCTTACGGCGGGGAAATTTACAAAGTATATCCGTAATTCCAATAATTTTTGCGAAAAATTTCTCTACTCAAATTGTGAGGAGATTCCTTTCTTACCTGAATTATTCATAGCCACTAAGACACCAAGACACAAAGTGATGTTTAATATAAAAATAAAGATAAAAAGGTAAGGTATAAATTTCAATTTATCGAGAAAAACGACTTTATAGACAGACTCTAAATAGACTAACCACTAATCAAACAGTTCTTCATGGAAGGCTTCTTTGAGTTCTTCCTGCATGGGAAAGATCACAATATCCCGTGACTGTTCGGGGGTAATACTTTTCTCAAGAATATCGTTGATTTCACGAGCAGTGTGACTGTAGAGCCGGCAAAAAATCGTTGCCCGGCGTAGTTCGTCCGGTCCGCCCAGTTTCATATTCACTGCCAGTTCCAGATTTTCCATGTCATTATCCCGGCACAAAAAGAGAATTGCATTCTTTTTACTGTCACGAATTATACGCGCCAGTATCTCCCACATGTCCGAGGTATGAACATCACCTTCGATGGGATTATGGATAAAACATCCCATGGCGGCATGCTCTTGCGCCCACTGAAATTTGCGTTTCTTCAGATCAATATTCAACCGCCGGGTTACGACAACAATGTCATCATGGGTTTGACGATCCTTATCATTTGCCAGATGATTAAACAGCATTTGACCAAATTGTCCATAACCCAGAATGATTAATATATTACCTCCGGAATCCAGATACTTTCGTTCAAGCACCCAACGCCTGTACAGTCGCCGTGTCACTACCTGGTAGCCGTTGAAGATTTTTACCCCGGCATATATAGGATCCTTTAGAAAACTCTGCTGCCAAATATCGTGCAGGCCGAGATTGCCGAGATGAAAATAGGTTTTAAGGTCTTTGCGACGATCCTGCATGCCCTGGATCATTACTAATGCGTTAAGATTCGTAAGATCCAGGTTGGTTGTAATATAAACTCTCTTTGCTTTATGAACACTGGCGCGCCGTAAAACCGGTAAAAGGGTGAAATCATCTTTCAGCCACCAGGTTGTCCGGCTCTTGCGCAAATAGACACTTCGCGGATTGTTTTCGTCTTTTTCAATTACAACGATGCGGTGATTTTTTGATTCGTGTTCTTTGATCAGATCATAAATCAGTTTTCCATTTCTTCCCAGCCCGCAAACGACCGAATGATTTTTGAACCGCGGAGCAAAACGGCTTAACACCTTCTCCTGAATCACCTGATATACTACGCTTAAGGTCACTAACGGCGCTAAAAAATAACAAATCCATAAAAGTGTCAGCGTTATGCTGGATCCGCCGGAAGGCAATCCAATGTCCAAACCACCAATGATAAATAATGAAAGTGAATAATAGAATGCTTCAAAATATCTGGCAATACCTGCTTTGGAAACCATTCCTGTTTGCAAAAAAGACAGTCCGGCTGTCCCTACAAGAAGAACAAATAAAGAATATTTCCAGTATTTTACAATCAGTCGGTACATACAAAATCCTCTTTGTTATGCGGTAAATTAATCACTTTCCGTGAGAGCGCCAACAATTTCAATATATACAATTAATTATTTCTAAATGCTCCGGTTTACTTTTTGCTCGTTTCTCCGCTCTTGCGGTGAGACGGTAGGAATGCAGATTAACGGTCAGTAGGCGGAAACTTGGGTGTCAACGCGGGAGCGCAGGCGCCGGTGAAAAATACGAAATAAATAGAGTTTGACCGAAAAGTCGATTATATTGCAAAATATCAATGTCAAAACGCCATAAAAAATGATGTCATTCCCTCGAAGAGGTCTCTTTGAGATTCTTCATTTCACTACGTTCCGTTCAGAATAACAAGCTCTGTAATTTTGTAGAAACATAGGTATTATTCCCAATTCGCTTAATTTTCACTTGGAATTAAATTATCGGGAGATTAGTTTTTAATATGTTGAAATTTGAAAAATTGAAAAAATCGCAGGGGGTAAAAATGCATTCCAGAATTTCTTTCATTTTGGTTTTTTCTTGTTTTTTGGTCTTGATTTTCTTTGTTTCCTGTTCCTTTTTTGAGAAGCCTGAAGTACCGGGAGACTTAACTGCTGTATATAATGAGGAGGGCGACTATGTCGAGCTGCATTGGGAAGACGCAACAGGTGTTTCACAATACGAAGTTTACCGGGGTGACAATGATGACCCGGAAACCTTTGAGCTGATTGCTGATCCTGATGAAGCGTGGTACGATGACTTCGACTATAATTATTTTGAACGTTATTATGCGGTCAAGGCTGAAAATAAATTCGGAACCAGTGATTTCAGCGAAGTGGTGGAAGCCAACGTTCCCGATCACGATAAATATGAACCCAATAACGATCTGGCATCTGCGCTATTAGTTACCCCCGTTGATGACGAACCAAATGATATGCATATGTCCATAATGCCTGCAGGAGATATTGATTGCATCAAGTTTTATGCCTATACCAATCATGGATATAATATTTTTATAAGCGCCGCGCAATGCTCGGTCACAAATATCCAGATGACAATGTATGATGAAAACGGAAATTTAGTGGAAACCGGGATTCCGGAAGGCGATTCAGCGGTGCAGATTTTTGAGTGGCAACCCGATCAAGCCGGTTACTATATCCTGAAAATTCAGGCAGCCAACACTGCCGATATTGGTTATTATATGTTATATATTATTCCCTGGGTCTAAAATGTGTGGGTCCAGAGATGGCGGTTTTATATCCAGCCCTGGTCCCGTTACATATCATCCTGTCTATTTGGAATAATAGTGAAAAATATCGTGAAGTAAAGTAATCCTCAGGAATGTCGGGATTGACTCTTACCGCTTCAATATCCATGATTTTTCGGATGTAATTCGTATTCCCTAACTTTCATACCGACAGAAAGTGAAGAATCTCTTTATCTTATTTGTGTTATTGCCCTAATTTTTATTTTTCACAGATGGTTTTTTATTAGTCGTCTGATCATCAGTGCTCTGTGAAACCGGTTTGTCCTTTTTTTCAGGTTCTTGTTTTGAAGTCCTCTTCGTTCCTGAAGATTTTAATTGCTTCGTTTCTGTGGACTCGGGTGTCTGTTTCAGCTTGGGCGTTTTTTTCTGAGGACCTATGACCGGTTTTCTTTGGGGAGATGGTGTTTTCCTCTTCCGGATATCTATACTTTTATTCTCACGGGAATCGATTACATCCGGATCTGGTGTTGGCTTTTTACCTTTCCTAATGATTTCTTTCCGGGGGTCTGGTGACGGAGAGGGTTTTGGTTCGGTAATAACTTCTTTTTCCGATGGGTCAGTATCCGTATTTATCGGTTTTTCAAATAATTTGAGATCTTCTTTCCCTTTTCCGAACTGATACAAGTCGTATTTCGCCGCTTTTTGAGTAGCCCTGATTTCATTCCTGGTATTATTATCAAAATCATTTAACGTCTTTTTTGCCCATTGTTTTCCCCCGGATTTTCTATCTGCATCATCCAGGATTTGAGTATATTTGTGAATTGTCAAAATCTGCTTTTTGAGGGCCGGACTTTTATATTTTTGTGCGGAACCGGATACCAGGGTTAATTGTTTTCCTAATTCTTTGCGGGTATCATCAATATTTCCATCGTCGATCTTTTGAATCGCACTCTGAATCTGCTGAGCCGAATATAACAATGTAACCTGTGCACTCACATTGGGATTCAAATAATTGTCCCTTTCGTCTGGAGTAGAAGTTCCATAGATACAAACCGGGGCGCCGGTCTTGATTCGGTCACCGTTATTAATCACATCATCATAAGACAATGAAACCTTCGCCAATTGCAGGGAATCCCCGATATTCGCCGGTAAGCTCAGCTTAAAAGTAACTGTATAGTGATCGTTGGAGAACACATCGCCTAATGAAACTTCAGTCCGGTTTTGCCGTGTATCCTGTAAATAGCCAAATACTTTTTCCACTTTGACTCTGGGCGCTGTCTCAACCGCGATTCTGACATTCTGAGCAGCCACTGCCAATAAACCGGTCATCTCTCTTGAAAAGATCGTTGGTATCTGGTCCGGCGAGCCGATAAAATAATAATTTCCATTGCCATGTTCCGCCAGATTCAACATCAGGTCTTCATCAAAATCCGCCCCGACGCCAAAGGTCGAAATTGACATCCCTTTTGATATTTTATCTTGACAAATTGCCTGTAATTTTTCCGATCTTGTAATTCCCTGGTTCGCCAGACCATCCGACAGCAACAGCACCCGGTTCACCTGGCTGGTTTTCCAATGTTTGGCGGTTTGTGAATAGCCTTCAAGCATTCCGCCGCTGAGATTAGTTGATCCACCGGTATTGATGCTCTTTATTATTGATAAGATGTTACGCTTATTTTGGACTACTTGAGCGGGAAGAATCACCTGAACCTGTGATTCATAAGTCACAAGTGACAGGATATCTTCACGATTCAGATTCCGTACCACAAATTCCGCCGCCTGTTTGGCGTAGTCCAGTTTCCGTTCCGACGCCATACTGCCGCTGCGGTCAATCACAAGGGCAATATTCAGCGGAATCCGTTCCCGGCGAGATACTTCCTTTGAATAAATATCCACCTGAAGGTAAACCGGTTCGCCGCTGCCATTCAGCCAGACCGGTTTGTCCAGCGCCGTTTCCATCGTCAACACCCGGTCTTCATAATAGGTTAACGGTTCATAAGAAAAATCGGAACTCATATCAACGAACTCGCCGGTTAACTGCTGTATGATTGCCTCAGCAAGTTCATCGACAGCCCGGATGATTTCATCCTCGGACAGCCAGTCTTTCTTCTCTGTTAGAAGCACTTCAGCCGTAGCGACATCAACCAGCCGGGAATCGATCCGGTACATTTCACCACCCACGGTAATACTTCCTACCAAAATGGCATTCGCCCCCGCCATCGTCCCAATTTCCACTGCCGTCTCTTCATCAATTACACCGGACAGGGCAAGTTGCATCTCATCAAGAATATCCTGCATCCGTGATCGTTCAACAATAGTGATTTTATCACAAAGTGTCAGATCGGTTATTAAAATTTCGGGGATAGCTTTTTCGAGAAATTTCATTTCCTCACGCCCGGTCAGATTTTGAAAATCCAGGACTGCAATCCTGAGATTTGACTGGGCATTCAGCTGACATAACAACGCCGCTGCAATGAATGCTAATCGTAACGTAAAATGCCTTTTAGCAGACATACTTCCTCCTGTGAATATGGCAATCATATTAAGCATCTGTTAATTATAGACGTCAAAATTGCAAATATGTTCCGAATAGTCAATGAAAATTATTTTCAGAGAAATCAAAAAGATTGCTTTTAACTTCATATCATTTCCCCCTTGTCTTACCTAAGTTACCAAAAACCAGATCGAATTGTCAATACCTGATAATTCTTTCCCCCCCACAATTTTTGTCCCTAATAAATCTGACGAGCCTGTAAACACTCTATTTTTACAAGGATTTTCTTGTTGAGACTTTTCTTCCACTCGTTCCGGGGCTGCCCACCTGACTGACTGTTGGCGGACAGGTGCTCCGGAACAATTGGCTACGGAGTACAACCCCGCAGCCAGAAAAAAAAGCAAGCCTATGGGAATTCTTTTTATCAGGGTATTCCTATATTCATAATTAATTTTCTTTATTCACCGGAATCAGGACAGTAAATACTATCGCACCGCCGCAGCAAATTACCGCCGAGAGAATAATGGGAACCGTATAAGATTGCATGACGTCAAAAAACCAGCCGCCAACCGACGGACCAATGATACCGGCGAGTCCGTATGATAAAAAGACATAGGGATAAATCACACCTATCCTGTTGATACCATAAAGATGGGATACTTCAGTAGCGAACAGAACGAAATTTGCTCCAAAACCCAAGCCTACAAGAAAGGGAAGAAACAGAAATGCTATATTACTCTGTGCTCCCGGAAGCAGCATTATTGTAAAAAATGAGAGCAGGAGCAGCGCAATAATTATCGACCTTCTGCCTCCAAGTTTATCAGAGATATATCCCCAAAATACTCTTCCAATCATGTTACCGATTGCCAGGAAACTTATTGCTGTAGTTGCATAGGCTTCATTTACACCATAAAACAATCCGATTGGTTTTAGATTTCCAATAACAAGAAGACCGGCGAAGGTACCGGCAAACATAGCTAAAAAGAGCGCCCACAGTTTTGAATCACTGATTAATTCTGTGATACTTTGAGATGTGCCAATTGGTTCTTTATTTATTTTTTCAGGGACAGAAAACATAAGAGCGCTAAGAAAAACCACTACGCCATAACCGATTCCCACTATACGAAATATCGTCAACACCGGTAATCCGTTTCCAAGAAAATATTTTACCAGAAAGGAAAGTAAGATGGCGCCGCCTCCAAAACCGGCGACTGACAGTCCCGTGATCAAGCCCTTATAACGGGGAAACCATTTTATAGGAGTCGCCAGTGAACAAACATATCCGAAGGAAATTCCCGACCCTGATAAAATGCCGATACCGATAAGGAGTATCAGTACCCGACCGTTGGAAAACGACGCAAATAAATATCCCATGCTAAAAAGAAACGCTCCGATAAGAGCTGTAATCTTTGGTCCGTGTTTCTTTTCGATTTTACCGGCGAAAATCATCGCAATAGCGAACATGGCAATAGTAAAACCAAAAATCAACTGTGTATGTGCTGTTGTGAGACCGTGCTCCACTTTCAAGGGCGGAACAAAAATGCTCCATGCATAAACGCCGCCAATACAGATCATTATGAGAAATGACGCCGTAGCAACTAAATATTTTTTCATTTTTCCCCTCGTTTCTTTACAACTTAATATAATCTGGATTTAGTTATTCGGATTCAATACTTTCACATAACAGCGTCGTCTTTTATGTTGTCGCCGCTCGAAAAATTTCCACTGTGCCTGTACTTTAATGTTCATTTCCTGTTCGGGATTGGATTCGGCGTATTTTATTCCTTTTTCAAGAAAAACACGACACAATTTTTTCAGGATCAAAGCGGGAATTCCTTTGCCCTGCAGTTCCGGTTTAACACCGATTAGGTAAGAATCCACTAAATCGCAGTGTTTTATCGCCCGCTTCAGATACCACCAGCCGAAGGGAAGCAGCTTCCCTCTGGATTTTTGCAATGCCCTTGAAAACGATGGCATCGTAATTCCAAATGCCACAAGTTTATTGTTTTCATCAGCAACCAAAGCGACATAGTCACGGCGAACGAAGCCGAAATACTTCTGAACGACCTTGTCCACTTGCTTTTCACTTAAGGGAACAAAGCCGTAAAGTACTTTGTAGGTTTCCTGATAAAGTTCAAAGACCTCCCATACATAGCTGAGCAATTCTTTATTGCTGTGAGTTTCGATTACATGCAAGCCCTGTTGCTTTGCAATATGTTTTGCGTATTCATCGATTTTCGGTGGAATTTTTTTAGGTATCTGAATCTGGTATTCGACCCAGTCCACCTCTTTTTGAAAACCAAGTTTTTTCAGATGTTGCGGATAGTAAGGAAAATTGTAAATTGTGGCCATAGTTGCCAGTTCTTCAAATCCTTCTACCAGCATACCGGATTGATCGTCATTAGTAAACCCAATAGGTCCGTGCAGCGTTTCAGCGCCTCTTTCCTTTGCCCACTGCTCAACGACTTTAAATAATACTTCTGACACGTCCGGATCATCTACAAAATCTACCCAACCGAACCTTGCCTGTTTTTTACCGGTATATTCGTTATGCTGGTGATTGATAATTCCGGCAATTCGACCAACGATTTTACCATCCCTGTAGGCTAACCATAACTCCGCATCACAACTCTCAAAAGCCGGATTTATATCCCTATTGAGCGTACTAAGGATTTCCTTTTTGAGTGGCGGTACCCAACAAGAATTTTTTCGATAAAGACCAAAAGGAAACTGGACGAACTTTTTAAGATCGCTCTTATTTTGGACGGGTTTTATTATTACCGTCATGGCTTTCTCCCAATTTTTATGACACATAACTGTTTGAATTTATCTCATCATACCGTAAACAATCGACTGTATGATCGTTGACCATTCCGGCTGCCTGCATGAAAGCATAACAAATAGTCGGTCCCACAAAACTGAATCCGCGTTTTTTCAGGTCACCGCTCATGGCTTCGGCTTCTCCGGATTTTGCCGGAAGTTCCGCCATGCTTTTCCAATTATTAATGATTGGTTTGCCGCCTGCAAACTGCCAGATGTAAGTGTCAAAGGTTCCAAATTCCTTTTGCACTTCCAGAAACGCCCGGGCATTTTTCACCGTGGCATTGACTTTCGCTTTATTTCGAATAATTCCGGCATCGTTCAGTAATTCACCGATTTTTTTAGCATCATATTGAGCAATACGTTGCGGATCGAAATTATCAAAGGCTTTGCGAAAATTCTCACGCTTTTTCAAGATGGTTGACCAGCTAAGTCCCGCCTGGAAAGCATCCAGTACCAGGAATTCGAAGAGCTTCCGGTCGTCATGAACGGGCACACCCCATTCGGTATCGTGATATTCGATCATTAACGGATCATTTGCAGTCCAGGCGCAACGGTTTTTTTTCATGTAATAATACCTTTCAATTATCAGTAAAATGTTCGCAGAATTTAATTCTTAGTTTGCCAAAATCATAAAATAGATAAGGAAACCTTTCGGAGGTTCTAAATCTTCGCAAGACTTATTTTATCCCTATGATTTAAACACATTCTGAATAAATTTCACATCTTCTGTGGTCAGCGGCATACCAGCACCCCAGAGGTTGGCTTTTACCTGCTTCTGATTGCGAAATCCGGGAATCACCGAACCAACCACCGGATAACTGAGCAGATACTGTAGAGCGAAACGACTCAGCTCCTTAATTTCAGCACCGAATCTAGCAACGATCTTCTCCATCTTCGGTTCCAGCTTTTCAAGATTCTCTTTCGTGAACCGGTCGGAATTCCTGCGGTGATCGCCGTTTTCAAAGGTCGGCAGATTTTTAGTGCTGTACTTATTCAATAATAATCCCTGAGCAAGCGGACTGAACGCCATGAAGGACATCTTTCGCTCTTCCAACAGTTTACGCACCGGCGTACCGTCGGCAATAAAATGGTCATCCAAAGCGTGTGCCCAACTCTGTAATACATCTGGTTTTAATTTGGGAACCAGCCGTAAGAAATCCTTATTTGAATATGCTGATTGCCCGATCAGACGGATTTTGCCTTCCTCTTTCAAGCGGTACACCATTTCCACCGCATCATCAAGGTAATAGTCATTTTCGCCAAAATCGCCGTGATGAAAATAATAAATATCAACATAATCACGTTTTAGATTTATCAGCGATTGCTCAAGTTGGTGTCGAATATGCTGAGGTTCATAGGCATGCGTGGCTGTCCCCGGAAAATGTCCAACTTTCGTTGCAATAACAACATCCTTGCTGCGGTCGCCAAGCGCTTTTGCAAGCATCCGCTCCGCCCGCCCGTTGCCGTAAACATCGGCATTGTCGAAGTGATTAACGCCCTGATCCAGGGCATAATGAACCGCCCGGATTGCCTCATCTTCATCTACATTCGCCCAGCCATTAGGAACACCATTGACCCAGTTCAAACCGCCCAGCGTCCAGCATCCCAGGCCGATTTCCGATACTTGAATATCCGATGATCCCAGTTTTCTGTACTTCAAAATTATCTCTCCTTAATAGTTAAAATTCAATATTTGCCAGAATAAATTCAATCCGGGAATCTTTATCTTCAATCCGATAGGAATAGCGTATCCCGGCGCCGATCTCCAGGTAATATAGACTTAGCGGAATGAAATCCATATTCAGTTCAACTCCGACAGAACGATAAAAACAGTTTTGATCATCACGCCAGCCAACGCCATAATCATAAAACAGGTTCGCCCGAAGACGTTTAATATACAGCAGCGCCCCAAAAGCAAGATCCGGATAGCAAAGCGGGAATGAATAATCGAGTGATCCTATGCGATATAAGTAGTAATACCGGTGCGCATATCCCCGTGTAAACGGCACCCTGCTGATGTAGAGGTAATTGTCTGGATATTGCACTTCAAGCGCCGCTGATCCTGATAAGCTATGATGCTTGAGTAACCCCGGTAAATAGAATCGATATGATGTCGAAAAAATCCAGCCTGTGTAATTTGTCTCAAGAGGTGATAATGAGTATGACATGTTATATTGTCTGCCCCATCTCGGACGGACATCTCTGTATGCTCTAAGGCGGTAGGATGAATAATCGATTGAACACGTCATGGAAAGCATATTACCACTTCGAAACTCCCCCTGAGAAGTAAATTCTTTATGCGATATACGTGCATATTCCATTAACAAACCGTATTCCCAGAGAGTTGTGACAGGACCTGATGATACATCAAGCGGTATTCGCATTCCGGCGCTCAAGGTAAATTCATCCCAGACATCCGTCGTATCTACGCCCTCATATTCATAAAGCGCTGCGCGTTTTCCCCAGCTGAGTTTGGTGTCAATTATCGGGCGAAAACCGGCATAACTGGCGCCAAGGGAGTAACTGCGCACATTTTCACCAAGGTGATGCGTGACGCCGGTGGTCATTTCCATTGTGTTCAGCAGATTGTTTGAAATGAATCCGTAATACACATTCGGCGGCAAAGGCAGCAGGTACCAGCTATGTACATTCCGACTGTTTTTCAGCGGGGAATAATCCGTTACCGGGAATTGTTTATTGGGGATGAGGTCGGTATCCATAATATTTTTTCCCTGTTCCTGGGAAATCAGGGGTTGATAGTATTGGACTTGTCGTCGTTCGATAGTCTCCAGCGGTTTCCACGCTTCCGGCTCAAGAGGAATGCTTACAATATCCATTCCCATTAGCTGGTAATCGCTAAAGACGAGTTCATTGTTCTTTTGTGAAACTGCCGGATAAAAAGCGCCGAACTTGCAAGATGTCACCTGAAATTGTTCCCCGGTAGTGGTGTGTACCGCGTAAATATTATCAATGCCGGAATATGAAGATCCATATAAAATATAATCTCCATAAAAAACCGGCCAGCCGATATCTTCTTTTCCTTCCGGTAATATGTCTCTCTGTTGATCGCTTTTAATATCAAGAACTGTCAGGGCTTTCCCACGATACTTTTGCCGGATAAAAACCAGACGCTTTCCGTCATTTGACCAGGACGGTGTCTTGATAAAAAAATTATCAGGATTTGGAAATTGGGTTAATTCATCCCCGGTTTTACTATCCAAAATCACCAGTGAACATTTCCGTTCCCGTGTGAATTTGACAGCCGCAATTTGCTTTCCATCAGCGGACAACGCCGGGGAGAAATACTTTCCTTCAGTGGTTATTTCGCTCTTATTCTTCGTTTTGATATCATACACGGCTACGTCGGAAAAACTCTGCGCCCACCAGCGACTGTCCGTATTATTGACCGCCCAGCATATTTTATCGCCATTCACGGAAATACGATCGGTTGGAGAAATTTGAATAAGTTTTTTTTCTCGACAATCAGGGTCAATCCGAACCAGTATAAAAGGATCATCAAAACCTGCTTTCAGAGCAATTACCGATCCATCCGGTAGTGCCTGAGGATAATAGTAATTAGTCCAGACCCGCTTTTTTTGGTTATTGAGTTTTTTAACCGCTGTGAATTCAAGTTCTTCGATCTGCTGCCGCCAGAGCGAATCCAGTTCCGTCATAGTGTCTTTATAGATTCCTTTAGCATTTCTGCCGGTAATCTTTTTCATCGAGCGGGAAAAGGTAAACGGCCAGTACGAATATTTTGCAGAGCGGTTGATAATATCATTCCATACATTGACGCCATACTGTCGGCGACCGTGAGTCACCAGGTGATAACCCAGGTGATAAAAATTGGGATAGTAGTCTTTATATGAACCGAGATAAGCTTTGTAATAAGAATATTGTTGACCGGAAAGCTGTAATGTCCGCATTCCCATATCAAATTGGGAAATTCTGCCGCGCCCCGAATTGGACAGCGCCGTTTCAATTGCCACCGCATCACCTTCCATAAACCACAGTGGCGTCGCTAAAAAGGAAAGTGCTCCTTGTCCGAGTTCTCCGAAAAATATTCCCGCAAATCGTGTAAACCCCTGATTGAGTTTATCAAATTGCGCCATATGCCGACCTTCGTGCGCTGCCAGCAGCTGATACCATTCGGCGGTTCCGCTAAAATCGCTCTGCGGAGGAGTGGTAAACCACTCACTGCGTCTCGGCAGAAGAGAGACGTACCCATTTGAAACGGCGCCGCGATTGCTCAGTAAAACTTGCCATTTTCTCATCCGGACATTGAGACTTTTTTGAAGAGGATCACGCAGGTATTCCATCGTATTGGCAACCCGTTGACCTTCCTCTGTTAATTCTTCGGGAACGATTACATCAAAGTGGTCTGCCTGGATCTTTTTCCATTTTATCCCGGGCGGATTCTGGTTGGGATTCAACTGGGCGTTCAACGCTGTTGGCATGATTTCGAAAATCACTAATAAAAATAGAAGTGGGAAGTGTTTTAGAATAGTAATCATAATTGATATCATACAAAGGTGAATTTAACTTTTTTTGCTTAGGATAAAAAGCCGGCGTTTAACGTTTCCATTTTCATTCTTCGCCTAATCACTTTACAAAGGTTAACCACTATCTCCCCCGAATCAATAAACCAATTTCCGACCGACGAAGGAGGGCTAAATTGGTTTTATCTTCAAAGAACAGAAACCAATTTGGCTTCGCTGAAAATTGGTTTCTTCATAGGTCATCTCAAAGGTTAACCACCCAATTTATTGGGTGGATTCAGGGGCACGCACCCATCACCCGCCTGTCCCCCTGGGGAATTCATTCGGGATATTAGCCGGCTATAGTCCCGATGCGTCAGGGTTAATTTTAAATTGTCTATTATCGCCTGAACTATCCATTATTAAATATCCTGTTCTTCTGAGAAATGAGTGGGTAAGTTAATGTCCAATATCCAGCACGGAATTTCTAAATATGAAGGAAAAAGAAAAAAGGATGACTGAATTGTGGCTGAAAATAATAATTCGGGCAAAATTAATTCAACCTTCAACAAAATTGTCCCCTTTATTACAGGAGACAGATGAGTTGATTTCAAAACTTTTTAAGAGCATTGATACAGCGAAAAAGAAAAAGGAGCGATAGCGACATAAATACTTGAATATTGGATATTCCGTGTTGGATATTGGATAATCAGATTTTTTCTAGGTAGTATATCGACCCACAAAAAAATAGAAAAATCCTTTCCCACCGGAAGGCAGGAAAGGATTTTTACAATTGGAAGTAAAAATAGACTATTTTTTCAGATTCTTAATAAACTCCGTTCCCCGGATGATCGCTTTCTGATTCAGTTCCACCAGGTTTTTCCGTTTCAGAACATCACCGAGAGATTCCAGAACAACTTCCTGTGACATCAGGTTCTTATATTCGATCAGAGCGCCGACAATTACCATATTTGCGGCTTTGGTATTGCCCAGTTCATCTGCCATCTTCGTTGCCGGAATTGCAATAATATCAACATCATCACGTACAGGTTTGCGGTCAATCAATGAATCGTCATAGATGATCAATCCGCCGGATA
>JAGLWX010000035.1 GCA_023133185.1 Fidelibacterota bacterium | reverse complement strand
GTAGTGATTTCTTCCTGATGAGATCCGGACTGCGCTATTAGAGTACAGGATAAAAATAAGAGAAAAAGTGTATGGATAATATTAACAATATTTTTTTTCACTTCTCAACCTTTTTCCAATCTTCCAAAAAGCGTTTAATGCCGCTATCTGTCAGCGGGTGTTTGACCATTTTCTGAAGAACCAAAAAGGGTATCGTGCAAATATGAGCGCCAAACATCGCCGCTTCAACGATATGCAGCGGGTTCCGGATGCTGGCGACGATCACTTCGGTTTCGTAGCTGTAATTTTCATAAATGGTCACTATTTGTGAGACAATATCCATACCAACATGATGAATATCATCAAGCCGTCCCACAAACGGGCTCACAAAAGTAGAACCGGCTTTGGCAGCCAGCAGCGCCTGCAGTGGCGAAAACACCAGGGTGGTATTCGTTCGAATTCCTGCAGCTGTCAGCGACTTAATTGCCTTTAAGCCCTCCAAGGTCATAGGAATTTTTATAACGATGTTGGAATGAATGGTCGCTAGATCTTTGCCTTCTTTGATCATTCCCTCGGCATCCAGGCTGACGACTTCGCCGCTTACCGGTCCATCGACAATATCACAAATCGATCGTAAAATATTTCTGAAATTGCCCTTTTCACGGGATAAGAGAGTCGGATTGGTCGTTACTCCATCCAGAATGCCCCATGACTGTGCTGTTTTAATTTCATCCAGATTGGCTGTATCGATAAAAAGTTTCATCTATTCTCCTGATTAATATTCTACTTTCCACAGAAAAAGACCCTGGGGCGGTGCGGTGTACGGTTTAAGGTTTCCTGCTGAATTTTCAAGCAATGCCCTGAAATCATCGGGAGTCCCTTTACCTCTCGCAACCTCTATCATAGTCCCAACTAACATACGAACCATACTGTGCAAAAAGCGATTACCAACGATCGTGTAATTTAACATATTCTCGTTTTTAATCCATTTTGATTCGTAAACATGGCAGGTTTTTGATTCTGCCTCCGATGATGCCCGGCTTAAGCTGCTGAAATCGTGTTTCCCCAGAACATATTCGGCACATAGATCAAGAAGCTGTTCATTAATCGTCATCTCAGGCTGCCATGTATAACGTCTTGTGATCACCGATGGGGATAGCAATAGTTGATAGACATAGGTTCGCCTTTTTGCGTCAAACCTGGCGTGAAAAGACGGATCCGTTTCCTGGCATCTGTGAATATATATATCATTGGGTGTTTTAGCGTTCAGCGCTTTACGAATGGTTTCCACACTTAAAGTAGTATCCAGATCAAAATGGGCAATCTGACCAAGGGCATGCACTCCGGAATCGGTTCTACCCGATCCAATCAGGGTAACCGGCTGACCTTTATTCAGTTCGGACAGCGAATCTTCCAGCACCTGTTGAACCGTCCTTTCGCGGATCTGACGTTGCCAGCCGCAAAAATCGGTTCCATCATACTCTATCGTAATTTTATACCGTTTAACCGCCATAAATCATCGAATCCAAAAAATTATGCTTATCAGTATTACGATTATTAAAAAAGAGACTAGCCAATCGGTGTAAGTAAACTTAAGCTGCCCGTAATAACTACGCCGGCTGGTGGAGCCATACCCCCGAATGGTCATGGCATCCGCCAGGGTTTCCGCCCGTTGAAAACTAAATATCATCAGGGGAATCACCGAGTCCCGAACCCGGTTGATTCGATCGGACAGGGTCGTGTCTTTGGCTGTTGTAAATGTTTTCCAGCCCTCGTCAAGACGAGTGTATTCCTCTCTTAAAATGGGAAAGAATTTTACCGAAATAAAAATAATTTGAAAAAAATCATCTACTTGCCATTTTAAACGGCGCAATGGTTTCAGGATATGGTATATAGCATCTAAAAATTCAATGTCTCTGATCCATTTCAAAGCAAACGCCATATATAGAATGAGATTCCCGACCCGGATCGTAAATAATAGAGGTTGTTCCAGCATGTGATAATCAAATATCGAACTTCCGGTAAAAAGCTTCCACCCGCCAGCAGAAATGAAAAAATGAACCAGAAATGTAATTGGTAAAAATAGTAACAGGTACCGGATCGAGCGCAGAACCAAGCGCAGGGAAAGTCGATTAACCCGGATTAAAACGATAATTCCGGCAAGGATACTTATTTGCCCGGTAATATTATAAATCAAAAAAATGATCGTAATCCAGGCGATTGACCAGAGCAATTTTACCCGGGGATCTATGCTGTTCATTTAAGCCCAATATTTAAAGTAAAGGTTAGCTGACCATTCTGAGGCACAATCAATGCCTGCACATCGCTTACCGGTGTTTCCAGCCTGTCTTTGGTGAGCGCGATAATATCAATCATACTGATAATCCGGTTGATAATAAGTCCGCCAAGTGCGAAACTGGCGGTATGAAAGGCTTTCTGACTATCAATCCGTTTTTGATCAAATTTTTCCCTGGAATCCTCACTATCCCAGGCCCAGAAATAGTCGCCGGTTTCCGGATAAAGATTCGCAAATTGACGATAGCGAAGTTTCTGATCATTATAATCATAGAGATTCATGTAATTTCCTATATCGGTAAAGTAGTATTCATCCTTACCTTTCGGATCTATTCCCGCATGAGTCGCCGCATAGGCTTTCATATCTTTTTCAACAGATCGCCCGTAAAATATCAATACTGCATACCCAACCCACAGACCCAGCTCCGTACTGTTTAATACATATCCTCTTTTCTGGTATTGCAAACTGTGTTCACCCCATCCAGGTAAAATCAGCGATTTCAAGAGCAGGATTCTCGCCTGTGAAACAGGAATTTCAGCATCGATTTCGTTGGTTTGCGCCGTTAACGGTTTTAGAATTATTGTAAACCAGATAAGAAACAGGCATAGTGAAGTGATTTTCCGCTGCATTATTTTCTCCTAATTAAATAAGTCCCCAGAATCCCAAACAGTACTATAACGTTCAAAACCCCAAACCAGTTTCCAAAGCGGGTGTAAACTGTATGATTTCTGCCCTGCTCCAACTCGGCAGTTAACCATGTTTTCTGACCAAAATCCGCCTTTGCTAAAATTCTGCCGTACGCATCACACATAATCGATACACCGGTATTGGCTGACCGTACAACGGGTATGCGGTTCTCGATCGCCCGAAAGCGTGATATCTCCATATGCAGATACGGTGCAGACGTGTAACCAAACCAGGCGTCATTAGAGACGATCACCAATAATTCAGACCCCTTCCGGACTCCTTCTCTGACAATATATGGAAATGTTGATTCATAACATACGACCGTGCTTATTATTAAGGTCGTGTCTATAGATGTTTCTGCATCAACGTGTAAGGGAATTTCGAACACCGTGACTTCCGACCCGGCATCAAAATTTCCTTGTCCCAGATTCAGGTTGTCCAGTTCGGGAAAAAATTCCGAAAGGGGAATATATTCCCCGAAAGGAACCAGTTTTATCTTCCGGTATTGCTCGATTTTATGAGTACCGGGACGCAGTAAAAATATCGAATTATACACTCTGTAATCATCGGAGCTGTGAAACTCATAATCGGGTGTACCGGTCAATAAATGCACATTTAACCGACTGATATGTTTAATGATCCGGTCAAGTGTTCTGCTGCGGTTCCTTCGTAAATATGTTGGCGTCGCCGATTCCGGCCAGACGATCAGATCCTTCGGTTCAACTGTTGCCGAATCCGTCAAATCATGCAACAGCCGCATCACATCTCCGAAAGAATCGCGCTCCCATTTTTCGTTAGGGTCAACATTCGGTTGAACAAGCGCCGCATGGATCTTCCGTCGTCCATCGGCTTGATTCGCCCGGTTCAAAGCAAAGCCGCCAAAGACTCCCAAACCAAATAATCCAAGTAAAATAAAACTCACATACCGGAAGCTCTTTTTCCAATTATCCCGACGGTGAATCAATGCCATCACGATCAGCACGTTTATCAGGACAATAATGAAACTGATGCCGTTGGAGCCGATGACCGACGCAAATTGGATCAGTTGGATTGCCTGGCTCTGGGTATAGCACAAATGATTCCAGGTAAATCCCATGGTTCCAAACGAACGGATATATTCAACTGCAACCCACACTACCGGAAAGGACCAGATGCCGGCGTCCCGTCCAAACTTACGTCCAATAATCCCAATAATAAGCCCGATCAGTCCATAATTCATTGCTAAAAAAAGCACACTTGAAATCATAGACAAGGTCGCCCAGTACCACACAGCCCCCTTATTCACCACCAGCCAGTACATTATCCCAAGATTCAGGATTACACCGAACAGGAATCCCTTTTCAAACCCCATGTGAAAGTCCTCTTTAATAAAAAGAAATATCAGGGGGATCAGGCTGAAATAAGCCAGAAAGCCCAGCGGTGAGGGTGGAAATGCGGCAGCTGTCAACACTCCTGAAAGGGTGAATAACACCCAATTTGGAAGTGATGTAAATTGTTTTAACATCATTCCTTTCACAAAATATAAACCCCGGCGAACGGAATCATTCGCCCCTGACCCGGCTTATTTTTTCAGAGCGGCTTTAATAATTTTTCCCGGTTTGAAATGAGTCTTCTTCCGGGGAGGAACGTAAACGACCTCGTTTGTCCGCGGGTTGCGGGCTTTTGGTTTCGCCTTGGTGGGTTTAACTTCAAATACTCCAAAACCACGGATCTCGACACGTAAATTCTTTGTGTCTTCACAAAGCATTTCACGCAATGTGACAAAAACTCCATCAACAATCTTTTCAGTCCCAGAAAATTTGCGACCTAAGCGCTCTGCTGTAATTTTCACTACATCTTTCTTCGTATAGGTTCGGATGCGCATGAATTACCTCCTTTTTTATTTTCGTTCTACCGATATAATTCCTTGAACACTTTGCAATTTCACCATAACCCGGTTTAAATGATTCAGGTTTCCGACTTGCAACACTAATGATATAAAAATAATTGTATCATCAACACTACCATCTATACTGATAATATTGGTATTGGTAGTTGAGATTACTTCGGTAATATCTTTCAGAAAATTTTTTCGTTCCTGACCCATTACCTTTACCTGGGCAAGAAATTGCTGCTTATGATCGACGTCCCAGTCAACATCCAGCAATCGCTCATTTTCCTTCAATAACGCCGGAATATTGCTGCAATCGCTTTTATGGACGATAATACCGCGCCCACGGCTGACAAAACCAATGATCTGATCACCGGGAATCGGATTGCAGCATTTGGCAAAATTCACCATCAGGTTTTTAATTCCGTGAACTTTTATTCCTTTTATACTTCGGCGGGCTTTTTCCAGAAAGAGGGAATCACTATCTTTTTCATCCACTTCTTTCTTATCCTGGGGAAACAATTTGGAGTAAATCCCCGGCACCGTGATTAATCCGCTGCCAACCGCTCCGTAAAATTTATCAATATCGTCATATCCGAATTCTGCGATCGACTTCTGAACGGTTTTAAAAAATGCCAAGCGTTTATTCCGGCGATTTTCCTTATCGAGAATTTCCTTTCCCAGGCGGACACTTTCCTCAAATTGGGTCTTGCGGATATAGCGTTTGATCGCCCCGACCGCCTTGGAGGTTTTTACGAATTTCAACCAGGCATAACTGGGACGCTGATTCTCCGAAGTGATAATCTCAACACTTTCACCACTCTTCAATTCCGTGTTCAGAGGCACCATCTTTCCATTAACTTTCGAGCCAATACAGTGGTATCCTACAACGGTATGAACTTCAAACGCAAAATCCACCGGCGTGGCGCCTTTTGCTAAACGGATCAAATCACCCTTCGGTGTAAATACGAAGATTTCATCTTTAAAAAGATCAATCTTCAGTGTGTCCATAAAGTCTTTTGGGTCCGCTGATTCATTCTGTAATACATCAATTAAATCCCGGAGCCATTTGACATATTTATCGACCTCATCCGGTCGGGTGCGTCCTTCCTTGTAGCGCCAGTGCGCTGCAATACCTTCTTCGGCAATTTCATCCATCTCATCAGTACGGATCTGGATTTCCACTATTTTACCGCCCTGACCGTAAACAGTCGTATGAATAGATTGATAATAATTGGCTTTATGGCTGGCGACATAATCCTTAAAGCGATCCATGACCGGTGTAAACAGGTCATGCACAATTCCCAGCACGGTATAACAATCTTCTTTTGTTGGTACGATAACCCTGATAGCCAGCAGATCATAAATTTCTTCAAAGGGCTTATTTCGGGTTTTCATTTTTTTATAAATGGAATAGAAGTGCTTGGGACGTCCGGATATTTTAGCCTCGACACCAACTTCCTGAAGCGCTTTTGTCAAAGGCACAGTAAACGTCTTTATATATTTTTCACGCCCGCTGCGCTTCTCCTTAACCTTTTTCTGGAGAAACTTATATGCTTCGGGATCAATGTTTTTTAATACAAGGTCTTCCAGGATGGATTTCAGTTTGAACATTCCCAGCCGGTGCGCCAGGGGCGCATACACATCCCGGGTTTCAATCGCTATCCGGCGACGTTTCACCGGTGGCAGAGAATCGAGAGTTTGCATATTGTGGGTTCGATCCGCCAGTTTGATAATCAGAACCCTGATATCTTCCGCAACGCTTAATAACATTTTTCGAAAATTATCAGCCTGTTCCTCTTGACGGTTGCGAAAACGAATACCGCTGATCTTGGTGACTCCTTCCACCAACTTGGCGACTTCGTTTCCAAATTTTACTTTGATATCCTCGTAACGCAACGCAGTATCTTCGATAACATCGTGCAGCAATCCGCAGGCAATGGTCACTGAATCCATATTCATTTCAGCCAGAACCCTGGCGGTCTGGTAAGGGTGTTCAAAGTAAGGTTCGCCCGATTTTCTCAACTGACCCCGGTGAGCTTCCCGTGCAAAAGTATATACATCCCATAGAAAATTTTCATCTGATTCGGTAAAAGGTAAATTATTTCCCGACGATCGGACTAAAGTATAGAACTTCTGAGGACGTTTGTCCTTTTTTGACATGACTTTCTCTATCAGTGGATTTGTCATTAAAAAGGTACGCCTGCCATTTCATCCCGCTTGCGAGCAAGATTTTCAAATCTTGCATATGTATCAATAAAAACCACCCTGACCGTATCGGTTGGACCGTTACGCTGTTTTGCCACGATGATTTCGGCTTTCCGCTCATCTTCAAGGGTCATCTCCTCTTCTTGCCGACGCTTATAGATAACATCTCTGTAAATAAACATAACCACATCGGCATCCTGTTCGATAGCGCCGCTTTCTCTCAGATCCGAGAGCTGGGGGCGATGATTTCCGCCGCGGGTTTCCACGGCACGTGATAACTGTGAAAGCGCCAGGACCGGGATTCTTAATTCTTTCGCCAGGGCTTTCAAACTCCGTGAAATCTCGGTGATTTCCTGCTGACGGCTTTCGGCTCTGTGACCCTTTACCAACTGCAAATAATCCAAAATGATCATCTGTACATCATGTTCGGCTTTTAACCGACGGGCTTTAGCGCGAATTTCCATCATAGTCAACGACGCAGAATCATCAATAAATATCGGCGCTTTTGCCAGACGTCCGGTTTGTTCACTAAGCCGGCGCCACTGATCCGGGGGTAATTTCCCCGTGCGAACCGCATGACTATCAAC
>JAGLWX010000349.1 GCA_023133185.1 Fidelibacterota bacterium | reverse complement strand
TATTTTTCAGATAATATGGAGTTTCAATACCCAATGGAATTTTAATTATTACCAATGTTTTATTCTGTTCGGTGATAAATACCGTATCGATGCGGATTGTTGGACTAATGCTGTCAAAAGTGATATTCGAGAGTTTTTCTTCCAATTCAAAAGGATTTGCTACTCCAATGATCTTTTTATTATTATCTATACCAAAGATCAAATTCCCGCCGCTTCCATTAGCAAAAGCAACAATAGTCTGTAGAACTTTTTCTTTATTGGAATTATTAAATTCTCTTTTGAATTCTAATGTTTTACTTTCCTGTTTTCGCAGTAATTCTTTCATAATTATTCATCTTTTTTTGAAATAGTATTCTTTGCTTTCCAATATCCACCTTTAGCAGATCCAACTCTTTTTAATTTGCCCTCTTGCTTAAGTTTCTTAATATTCCATTCAATTCCCTTAACTGTCAGACCTATCTTTTCAGCAAGTTCGGGTATGGTTATTGAAGGATTCTCTTTTATAAGAGAAATTATTTTCATCCTAGTTTTCACCCTAGTTTTAACCCCAGTTTTTTGGGTAGTTTTTGGGGTAATACTCTCTAATTTCAAATATTCTTTACTTTGCTTGAATACAATATAAAAATGAGTGTCAGTATATTCTATTTCAGGATAGGGAGAATTTTCTTTCTGGCAGACATCCCTCATTCTTTTCATACCTGAACCCAGTTTCTCACCAAAATTTATACGGGAGAATAAATCAGCAATAAGGTGATTTCTTCTAAAAACAGTTTTACCCAGGACGAAGTTCTGTGGCTTGACCCAGATATTTTCTATCTGAATTTTATCCGGGAAAAATTTCAGTATATTGTTATGTCCTCGTTCAAAATAATTTTTATGCATAACAGAATTTATAACCGCTTCTCGTATTGCTTCAAATGGATATTCATAGATATTATCTCTTTGAGGTTTTCCAGTAATTCTATAGGCAACTTTTGTATATAATTTCACAAATCCCATTACTTGCTCAATGATCTCAAATAATGATCCTGTTATTTCTTTTCTATCAATTACATCAACTCCTTCTTTGTCCTTAAATAATACTACTGTAAACACAGACCAGGATATAATATTCTGAGGTTCTTTTGCAAATAGGAGAACACCTGCATTATTAAAATATAAATTTCCGTTTTGATGCTCTACCACTCCTAAACTTGTGAGAATTTTATCAATTGATAATGTTTTAGAAAGTCCTGCTAATTCCAAAAAGATATTTAGCCTATCTCTGTTAAAATCTTTGGGATATTTAAATTCTGTATTTATAAGTTCATCAAATCTTACTTTACCTTCAGATTTAAAGAAACTTAAGATTTCATTTCTTGTCATTTTTTGAGATGTTGCACCTATCCGTTTGTAAAATCCTGATGAACATTTATATGGTTTATCCTCACCTTCTCTTACTTCTACAATAAGAATGTTTTCAAAGGATTTAACGAAAAGTTTTACTTCCGGATCACAATTTCTTGAAATATTTTGGATTTCAGATTTTATTCTATTTGTTATTGTTATGCCTTTAACTTTTCCGTCATCAGTAACACCGATTAATACTTTACCTCCAGAAGAATTTGCAAATGCAACAAAATCTTTATCAACACCCGAAAGTCCTTCTTTGAATTCTGTGAAGTATCCTTCACCTTCTTGTAATATCAAAGATAGTTCTTTCTTATTCATCTTTTTTTCCCAATCTTCTTTCCAATTCAATCATTTGTCTTTCTCTGGTTAATTCTCTATCTAATTCCTAATTTTTAACTTTATCAAAACAGTAGTAATGAGTCCATCTCAATTCTGGACGCAGTGCGTTCACTTTTGGGAAGATTGAATAAAGGTTTCTCATATACCACAAGTTTCTTTCATTAAACCCCTTTCCATAATCATAAGTAAGTTTTCTTGAAAGTTCAGTAATTAGAGCTTTTCCATATTCTGCTCTTTCTTTTCCTTTTTGTTCTTCTTCAACAATAATTCTACTGATTTGCCAATAAGCCTGAACCATTTCAAAATTAACAGAACGATATGCTGATCTTCTTGCTTCTTCAAGAATATCTCTAATGTTTTGATATGTAATTTCAAGTGAGGACTGCTTTATCAATCTGGTTTTTTTATCCATCATATCTCTATGTTTTTTGCGTCCTCTGCGGTTTATAAATTAATCAGGTTAAAATTACAAATCTTTTAATGCAAAAAAAATCACACTCATTTTCACGGCATTTGCCAGTGGCGCTTCCTTTAAAATATCATCTTTAAATTTAATATCAATAATTGAAAAATCATCCCGATTTAATGTCGCGGTAATGGCATCGGATTCGAAATGGTATTGATTTTCTTTTAATTCCAGGGATTTTAGATCATTTTGCATTTTATACAACAATTTACCCGATTTGAGATAATAGCCGACTTCTGCATTTCGGAAGTTTTTTTCAGTCAAAAACACCTTGGGTTTGTCTTTAAAAGGCGCGCCGCTGGTTGGGCAAAATGTCGTGCAATTGCCGCATTCGTTACAAAAATCGTCGATATTTAACACCTGGTATTGCTGCCCGATCTTAAATATTCCATCATCTACTATTTTAATTTCGCCGTTATTATTAACAGCCTTTTGCAACTTGACTTCAAAGGGCTCAACGGTGTAACCATAATTTGCCCGGTTGGGGCAGACGGTCACGCAGATATCGCAGACTTCATCACAGAAGAGACAACGCGACGCTTCCTGTTGCGCTTCTTCTTCTGTCAGCGTCAGATCGACAAGACTAAAGTAATCACGCTCTGCCATAGGTATTTCTTTCGGTTTGATTCCCTGAACGATCCGCGCTCTTTTTTCGTGATGCTGTTCCCGGGTTAGCTCTTTATTAGTTGATCTCAGAGCCGTTTCATCAAGATCAATCCCCGCTTTTGTGATGATGGTATCTGCGGTCTTTCTACCATCGGCAATGGCTTTGATTACCGTCGAAGCGCCCCGGAAAGCATCGCCGCCGATAAATATATTTTGGAGTTTGATTTCCCTGGTTTCCGGATCGGTTACTTTCAACATTTCTTCATCAATAAAATCAATATCCGCAGTTTGTCCGAATGCCGGTATGATCGTGTCTGCCGCGATTTCAAACTCACTGCCGTCGATTTTCACCGGTCTGGGACGACCAGATTCATCGACATCGCCTAATTTCATCCGGTAACAAACCAGTGACCTGACGTTGCCGTTTGCTGAATTGATTTTCGCGGGAGCAGCAAGTTCGATGAGTTCGATGCCTTCATCCAGCGCCGCCCGGATTTCATCCTGATCGGCGGGCATTTCCCTGCGCGTTCGGCGGTAAGCAATGGTTACCGAACCGTTTTCCCCCACAAACCGCTTAGCGGTTCTGGCGGCGTCAATTGCCGTATTCCCTCCGCCGAGAACGATGACCTTTTTCCCCAATTCAATGGATTTGTTCCTTCGCACTGCCGATAAAAATTTCAAGGAATCCAGCAAGCCTTGTTTGACGTCGTCTCCTTCGATGGAAACTTTCATCGACTGTTGAGCGCCGACCGCAATATATATAAAGTCAGAGTTGTCTTTAATTTTATTAAATGCCGATACATCAATTCTCGTTGATGTATAGATCTTAACGCCGAGACGCCGGATACGGTTTATGTCATCGCTTAGAGTCTTTTCCGACAGCCGGAAAAGTGGTATGGCATCTGCCAACATCCCACCGGGAAATTCTTTCGTCTCAAATACATCAACATCAAAACCAGCTAATACAAGGAACCAGGCACAAGATAATCCGGATGGTCCCGCGCCAATAATGGTGACTTTTTTACCGTTCTTTTGTTCAGAAACAACGCTGTCCATTTTTACCGCATTCTCGGCGATAAAGCGCTTAACCTCACGAATGAGCAGCGAATTGTCATAATTAATCCGGGTACATTTGCTTTGACAGGGGTGATCGCATACCATTCCCGTAACTGACGGAAATGGATTGGTGAGCATAATAGTATCAAAGGCATTGGAAAAGTCACCTTTAGCCGTCCTGTACATGTATTCGGGGATATTCTGATTTGACGGACAGGTATTCACACATGGGGCTGCAATACAGTCGAATTCGGTTAATTCTCGCTGAGTTTTAATGTCAGCATAGACTGATTTATAAACCGGTTTGTTGACGACGTTGTCAGCGTATTCATTTAGGTTTGCCAGCGCTCCGGCGGTAAGATTCGTTTGTTTACTCCTTACTAAAATAAAGTCTTGTAGATTCGTTGTCTCATATTCCGTAAAGGCTCTTTCGATTTCCTCCAGATATTGCGGCAGCCGGGTATATCCGCCGGGCTTCAATAAATCCGAACAAACCGTCACCGGATATAGACCGCAAATCAGGACATCAGCCACATTGAAGGCATTTACACCTCCACAAAAGGATATGTGCAAATTCCTTATTTCAGTATCGCTCTTCAATTTTCGCGCAACGTTGATGCTGATCGGATGCAGCGCTTTGCCGCTCATATACATGGATTTGTCACTAAAAATATTCTTATGGTTGATCGCTTCCAGTGTATTAGTCAGTTTTACACCGAAGAAAACG
>JAGLWX010000348.1 GCA_023133185.1 Fidelibacterota bacterium | reverse complement strand
AGAGCTGGGGACGACCGGTGAAGCCCCTTCAAAAAATTGCTGTCTATGGCGGCGCATTTATTGGCGCTATGACTTTTGCGTTTACCGACAGCCACTGGTTCAATGCGGTAGAGGCGGAAGTGTATTCTTATTCTACATTTCTGACGGCAATTGTCGTCTGGCTGATTCTGTTTTGGGAACAGCGCTCCGATAAACCCGGGCATGAGAGATACCTGTTGCTTATCGCTTATATCATGGGTCTGGCAATGGGTATTCATTTATTAAATCTGCTGGCAATCTTTTTCATTGCTTTGATCATTTATTTCAAACGTACGAAAATCTCCAATATCGGTTGGCTGATCGTCGATGTTATTATCGGTGTGGCTGTTGTTTCAATTATTTTCCTGTTTTGGCGTGCGGTTATTACTGATTCATTTTCTGCGCAGTCTGTCTTGACTATTGGCTCCTTTTTGGGTATCTATATTCTGCTATTTCTCAGAACAAAAAGCGAACGGTTTAAGGAACATAGCAGAACTGTATTGATGTCGGTTACCGCTTCCGGTATATTTTTAGTAATTAATAATGGTGTGATTCTGGGATTGCCGAAAATTGCCGACAATTTCGGAATTGCTGCTGTCGGAGTAACCGTTTTAATCGTTTTTGCTGCCGCAGCCTGGGCAATCCGCAGGAAACATCATATTGCATCGCTGGCATTAATGTCGCTGGTGTTGATAATTGTAGGATATTCTTCCTATGCAACGATTTTTATTCGTAGCAATCAGAATCCGGTTATTGATGAAAACGATCCTGAAACGACCCAGCAGGCGGTCGCCTATCTGGAACGTGAGCAATATGGCAGACGTGATTTTACCGATATCTTTGATCGGGCGAAATGGAAACCAGAAAAAAAACACCTCTATAAAAATTCCATGGATTTTTTCTGGAATTATCAGATAAAAAAAATGTATATCCGGTATTTTAACTGGCAGTTTGTCGGAAGAAAAGACGTGAGTGTCGATCCCTTCCAGTTCTTTCTGCCCTTTCCGTTCCTGATCGGATTGTATGGGTTGCTGGTTCATTTTAATAAAGATAAAAACAAGGCGCTCTCGATACTGGCGTTGTTCTTGTTTACAGGTTTAATGATTGTGTTATACCTGAACCAGGATGATCCCCAACCCCGTGAAAGGGATTATTCCTATGTCGGGTCCTTCTTTGCCTTTGCCATCTGGATTGGCATTGGCGCCACCGCCCTGATCAGTCATATTACGGAGTTAAAAAACACGAAGTTACGAAAACCGCTAACCTATATTGTTACGGCCGTTCTATTGATTGTATTGCCGATTAATGTTTTGAGGGCAAATTACCACGAGCACAGCCGCAAGGGAAATTATGTCGCCTGGGACTATTCCTTTAACCTTTTACAGAGTTGTGAGCCCGACGGGATCATCTTTACCAATGGCGACAATGATACATTTCCGTTGTGGTACATGCAGGAAGTGGAAGGCGTCCGCAAAGATGTGCGGGTCGTTAACCTGAGCCTCCTGAACACGCCCTGGTATATCAAACAATTACGAAATAACGAGCCAAAAATCCCGATTGGTCGTCTGAGTGATTCGGATATTGAGCGGCTAACGGTTATTCCATGGAAAAAATCCAAAGTAAAGATATCGCCGCCGCCCGGAAGCGATCTTCCGCAAATTGAGTGGGAATTAAAACCGACTATTATGGGGCAGGGATTACGGGTTCAGGATATTATGATATTGCAGATTCTTGAAGCCACAAAATGGAAACGTCCGATCTACTTTGCCACTACCGTATCACCCAGCAACCGTCTTGGGATGGATGATTTTCTCCAGATGGAGGGCTTGACATTCCGTATTAATCCCAAAAAGGTGAAGCGCACCGATATCGACCGGATAGAAAATAATCTTTTAAATGTCTATAGGTACCGGAATCTGAATAATCCGAATGTCTATTTTAATGATACTATCACAAAACTTGTTGGAAACTACCGGGCGGCATTTTTCCAGGTTGCTGTTGACAGGTTTTATTCCGGCGACAAAGATAAGATGCTCGCGGTACTGGACTCTATGGAAGCGCGTCTGTCTGAATCCTGTTTGCCGATCAGGAACGAAGATACTTATCTACAATTAGGTATGTTGTATCATGAGGCGGGCAGGTCTGAAGATCTGCGAAAACGTCTCGACAAATTAATGAGCAGCCGGAGTTTAAGCGCCAAAAAGAAAGTAAAATACGCCAGTATTTATTACCAATACCTCAAAGATATTGAAACCTCCCGATCAATTCTTGAACCTGTTTATGAGGAAAGCCCGGATGATGTTGAGTTAATCAGTTTATTGATCAGGCTTTATGAGGAATCTCAGGATTATACGAATGCAACCCGCGTTTTAGATAATTGGCTCGCCGCTCATCCGAATGATAAAGGCGCCGAATCGATGCGGGACCGGTATCGGTTGAAAATACCGAAAATATCGGCGGATTCCCTCGTTTCCCCTCAAAAGATTGATTAAGATGGCGGGGCTGTTTGAATCGCGCTGACCCTGAAATAACAGTCGTCATTCCCCACTATAACGGTGAAGAGATCCTTCGGGATTGCTTAGCCTCATTGTATCAGTCAACGGAACTTTCGCTACGGGTAATTTTAATTGATAATGCTTCCGGTGATGGCAGCGTTGCTATGGTGGAGAAGGAATTTCCGTCGGTACGGATCATCAAACTGGACAGGAACCGGGGTTTTGCCGGTGGGTGCAACGCCGGTATTCAGATGGTAACGACTCCTTTTGTACTTATTTTAAATAACGATACTATTCATGAATCCGGCTGGATTGAACGATTATTAGTGAAATTGAAATCCGATAAATCTCTGGCGGTCGTTCAGCCCAAGCTCTTATCCTACCAGGACAGAGAATATTTTGATTATTCCGGAGCCTGTGGCGGCGAGATGGATATATTCGGTTTTCCCTTTGCGCGCGGACGGATCGTAGAACTGGTGGAAAAAGATGAAGGACAGTACGATCATCTTTCCGACCGCATCTTCTGGGCGTCGGGAACCGCCTTTTTAGCCCGGACTGAGGTAATGAAAAAAGCGGGTTTGTTTGATGAATCCTTTTTTGCTCATATGGAAGAACTCGATCTTCAGTGGCGGATCCAGTTGATGGGATATACTATTGCAATTGAGCCGAATGCCGTAATCCGGCACCGTTCAGGCTTTACTCTCGGCGCCGAATCTCCCTTTAAAAAATACCTGAATCACCGCAATAGCCTGTTGATGCTTTTATCCAATTACCGTTTTTTAATGACACTTTATATTTTTCCCATACGGTTGTTGCTGGATTATATGGCGCTGGTGTTTTCGATTATTAAACAGGACAGCGGCAGGGTCACTGCAATTATCAAAGCCCATTTATGGATACTGACACATCCGGGTAAAATTTATCGGAAACGCAAGCTGGTTAATTCTATTCGGTCGGTATATGATAAAAAGATCATAGATCGATTGTATCACGGTTCTATTGCACTGGGGTTTTATCTGTTTGGGAAACGCCGGTTTATGGATATTTTAAAATGATATCCTGTTGATTACGGTCTGATAATCCTTTTGTAAGTCTCTTCGTTATCGGGATCCAGAGCGATAATTTTATCAAATTGTTTTGGTGTTCCGAAATCCCGGATAAACTCGGCAATATCACGAGCATGAACATCCAGAAATACATGAGTGTACCGTTCCCGGGCGTTCAGTTCAAACATTTTATCAATATGGTCGAGCATTTTATTAATAGCTTCGGGGACTTCTTTGGTCTTCTCCTGATCAACCAGATCGATGGCGAGCCAGTAGTAATATTTTGCCAAGCGGTAATCACGCAGACGCAGAATCTCATCTAATTCCTGAATTCGTTGTTTCCAGCCGTGAGGACGTTCGGAAATCCGTCCGCGGGTGGCAATATCCCGGGCTCTTTCATAAATACTATTTCCGCCCAATGGGTCATAGGTATCGAGTTCTCCGGCAATTAACATGAATGCATAAAAATCGAATGTGCCGGTGAGTGAATGGATCATATCGAAATGCATCAATGGATCATTGGTATTGTAAACAAATTTGAAATTTTTTTCGAAAAAGCGCTGATCTCCGGTTTCATTGGAAATAAACATCTGTGCCGTAAAGACTCTTTCAAACCCGCTGCTGTTTACGCTCTGGGGAAACATGCTGATTTTCATGGGTATCTCAATTCCATAAGTATTTTCAATCCAGTCATAATT
>JAGLWX010000347.1 GCA_023133185.1 Fidelibacterota bacterium | reverse complement strand
TCAAAGTAAGGCGGTATCAACTGCTTCATTATTCTAAGATCATTTCGTTCTGTTTCGGGCATGCGGTCGATGGAAATTTCAACAAACACGTCGATAAACTGCGCCTGGATTGTGGATACCATGAAAATAATAAAGATTGCTGAAAGAATTTTGAAAGATTTCATCACTTGATTTCCCTCACTTTCAGGTATTAAAATGTTTCGTAATATTAGTGTGTTTATGGATATGGCAATTCAACATGGTCTATTTTAAATATACAAAATTCCTGAGACAGTTGAAAATAACATTCCGAACTAATCATCTATCTTTTAATTGAATTTTACGAATTTTCTAGTTATTCTTATCATGCGCAAAACATTTAACCGGAGTAGCGATGAAAAATGAACAAAACACATACCGACCTTCCGTTAAAATGCTGAAAATTATTGTAAGCATTCTGGCGCTTTACCTTATAACTGGAAATTTATTATATGCACAGAAGCGTATTACTAAGGAAGATCGCCCGAAATGGGTTGATAAAGTAAACCCTGGTATGTACGTTGGAATATCTCATCGCTTTCCTGATGAAACCGATGCCCGCGCCGACGCCCTTGCCGATGCCAAACGACAGATCATCGAGACGTTAGGAGGCATTATTGAAAGCGAATTCGTAGATGAGATTGTGGAATCCAGCGGCGAGATCACGACGAATAATGCCTTTACCAGTTCCCGCATTAAGGTGGTTTCCCGCAATATTATATCGGTAAAACCCAATAAAGTTTTTGTGGAAAAGTGGAAAATCCGGGAGGGATTCAAATCGAGAATCGAGTACCAGGCTTTTGTAACGGTTCCTTTTTCCGAAGAAAAACACCACAGCTTCATGAAAGAACTTGTAGATGAAACTGTCAATCTGGGTGAACAACGCTTCAAAGAATCATTCGAACTGGCTCAACGTGGACAGATACTGTTGGCGCTGGACCAGATGCAAACCGTCCGGTCGAATGTTCTGCCGATGACGAAAATAACCGGCTTATTGCCGAAAGACCTCAGCTTGCTGAATAGTTTTAAAGAAAAAGTACAGGCAATGATGGAACAGATTCCCGGTAGTGTCCGAATCGAAGGACAGGGCGGAAACCAATCGGCGAAAATGGGTCTGCCTGTGGCGGAGCCGTTGGAAATATCCGTGTTCTGGCTGGATGGAGATCAAAAATATCCATTGCCTGATTTGAGTGTGAGTTTCAGCGTGATAAACGGCAAAGCGACTCTGGATCTCCGGGATAAAACCGATAAGCATGGTAAAGCATCCTGTACTGTAAAAAACATTGCATCCGCCGGGAAGATAGAAGTTCAGGCAAACATATATTTCCCTGAGGGGCTGGAAATTGCCAATAGCAAATTTACATTTACGCTGCTTCCCGATAATAAAATCATGGTCAAAATCCTGGAAACGAATCTTGATAAACCGGTTGACATTTCCTATCTGGAAAATGCGCTGCTCGAACAATTGACAACTGCCGGTTTTCAGGTCATAGAGAATAATCCGTTTAGTCAATTGACGGAAACTGAAATAAAAGCCGAAGCACCTGAAAAGATCGCTGAATTAGTGGGAGACTCCGGAGCCGA
>JAGLWX010000346.1 GCA_023133185.1 Fidelibacterota bacterium | reverse complement strand
AGATAAAGGTCTATCGTCAACCGGATTTGTGTTCACACCTGTTCTTCCCGTTCTCCTAAAGCTTTCATCACAACTCCTGAGCGTATCGCCAGGTCTGAGGACCTGACGAAACTATAACGGCGGGAACCTGCTGATGGTTCAAAATATATCTGAGCAAACGAGGATACCGCGTAGCGGTTTTAGTATTGTAACACATTCGCTCCCCCTGGAAAGATTTCCCCGTAGGGGAATTAACAAATTCAACCCATCGGCTGTTGAACTACGTATGGAATACCTTTGCGAAAGTTTTTTCATAAGAATTCTCTGACAGTTATAGAATTCTAAGCTATTCATTGAGTGAACTTTCGCAAAGTTTTAAAAGATGAAACCAATTTGGCTCCGCTGAAAATTGGTTTAGACATTCCGAAAAAAGTAAAACAAACACTTTTAACCCGTTAAATGTTTACTCCATGAAATGCGAAGCATATTTAACTGGGTCCTGTTTGTTCAGGATTCATTCTCATTCCGTAGCGGTGTTACGGGAATATCTATACCGACTAAAGTCGGAAACATGGTATGCGACCTTCATCCCCCGGTTAAAACCGTGGGTTAATCTTTACCACTTGTCTCGATGCTCCCGCGTTGAGACGGAACTGCACAAATCATTCTTTGTGTCACCACGGGAACGGAGACACGAGGAAACATGGTGTGCGACCTTCATCCCCCGGTTAAAACCGTGGGTTAATATTTTTTTTTATTTTACGCTGATTTTAGATATGCCGGAACAAAATCTGTCATTCTGATAAAACGAAGTGAAGAAGAATCTCCAACAAAAACCGAAAGAGATTCTTTCCCACCAGGGACCCCGCCCAGTCATATTTACTGAGTTCCGATCGTGATATGAAAATCACACATATAATAAAAGAGACCGACGGTTAGCCGGTCTCTTCATTTACATTTATAAGAATGCTGGTTACACGTCTTCGATCGCTGCTTGAGCGGCAGCCAGGCGGGCAATCGGCACACGATAAGGCGAGCATGAAACGTAATTCATCCCAACTTTATGACAGAACTTCACGGAAGTAGGTTCACCGCCATGTTCTCCACAGATACCGACTTTCAGATCCGGACGGGTGCTACGTCCTTTTTTAATGCCCATTTCCACCAATTGTCCGACACCGCCCTGATCCAACACCTGGAACGGATCGACTTTTAAAATACCTTTGTCGATGTAAATCGGCAGGAATGTGCCGGCGTCGTCGCGGGAATAACCGAAAGTCATCTGAGTCAGATCATTGGTGCCAAAGGAAAAGAATTCGGCCGTTTCGGCAATTTCATCAGCCGTTAAAGCGGCGCGGGGAATCTCGATCATTGTGCCCACAAGATAATCGATTCGCTCGCCTTTTTCTTCAAATACTTTTTCAGCCGTGGCGTGGATAATATCTTCCTGCATCTGGTATTCCTTTTTTGTGCCGATCAGCGGAACCATGATTTCAGGTTGGGCGTCGATGCCTCTAACTTTGCAATTCAGAGCGGATTCAATAATAGCGCGGGCTTGCATTTCCGTAATTTCCGGATAGGTATTGCCGAGACGACAGCCACGGTGACCGAGCATGGGATTGAATTCCGCCAGAGAATCAACCTTACTTTTAATCTCCTCTACTGAAATGCCAATTTCGTCAGCCATCTCTTTCTGATTGGCTTCCTCGTGCGGCACAAACTCATGCAGCGGCGGATCGAGCAACCGAATAGTTACCGGCAGACCGTCCATGGCTTCGAAGATACCCTCAAAATCGTCTCTCTGAATTGGCAACAATTTGTCCAGCGCTTTGCGGCGACCGGCTTCATCTTCGGCTAAAATCATCTCCCGGACGGCTTTGATCCGGTCGCCTTCAAAAAACATATGCTCTGTACGAGTAAGACCAATACCTATAGCGCCAAAATCTCTCGCAACTTTGGAATCATGAGGCGTATCGGCATTGGTACGCACAAGCATTCTGGTATATTTTTCACAGAGGTCCATGAGTTTTCCAAAGTCACCGCTGAGTTCCGGATCTACGGTTTCAACTTTGCCTTTAAGCACTTCACCGGATGAACCGTTTAGCGAAATCCAGTCACCTTCTTTATATATAACGCCGTTAGACGTCATTGTGCGCCCCTTGTAATCTATTTTAATTGAACCGGCGCCGGAGACACAGCATTTACCCATGCCGCGAGCAACGACGGCAGCGTGAGAAGTCATACCGCCGCGGGCGGTGAGAATACCATTAGCGGCGTTCATTCCGGCTAAATCTTCAGGAGAGGTTTCGATACGGACTAATATAACATGTTCGCCTCGGTCAGCCCACTCCTGGGCTTCATCGGCAAAGAAAACTATTTTGCCGGTGGCGGCGCCCGGAGAAGCCGGGAGACCTTTGGCGATGACTTTGGCTTTGCCCAGCGCATCGGCATCAAAAACCGGGTGAAGAAGTTCATCGAGTCTATTAGGTTCTACGGACATAACTGCGGTTTTTTCGTCGATCATGCCCTGTTCCAGCATTTCCACGGCAATGCGAACCATGGCGGCGCCAGTGCGTTTCCCGTTACGGGTCTGCAATAGCCAGAGTCTGCCGTCCTGGACTGTAAATTCCAGATCCTGCATGTC
>JAGLWX010000345.1 GCA_023133185.1 Fidelibacterota bacterium | reverse complement strand
CGGCAAACTGAGCTATAAAAGGCGGTGGCGATTGTTCTACGATATGTGACGCATTAGCCTGGATTTGAAATTGATCTTTGGTGTATAGCGAATGGATAGCAACTTCAGCCAGACTGAGTTCTTTATTTTTCTTTTTATCAACGACCTTGTTTTCTGCAAGCGCCAGTTCGTTTTTATTAATGTTCAGCATTTTTGCAGCTACACTAATAATCTGTGCTTTGATTTTCTCCGCGCATTTTTTCACGGCAGCGCCGGATATATAGGTTGTGGATGAAGCGTAAGCGCCGACGTCAAAAGGCGTTCTGTCCGTATCGGACGAAAGCACGATCATTTTATCCAAACCAACCCCCAGAACTTCCGCCGCGATCTGAGCCAGGATAGTATCGGAACCGGTTCCAATATCAGTAGCGCCGATATCCAGGTTAAAAGAGCCGTCGTCGTTCATTTTCATGGAAGCGCTGCCCATGTCGATCAGTGGAATCCCGGAACCCTGCATGGAAACCGCAACGCCGACACCGCGAACCTTATCACCGTCGCTCAGGCGTTGATCCCGCTTATCATACCAGCCGATTTCTTCAGCGCCAATGTCAATACATTCATCCAGTTTACAGGAATTAATAATCTGGGTGACGCCTTCCGTACCCTCACCGAGAGCTTTAAAAACCTGTGAGGTTTCGCCTTCTCTAATATGGTTTTTCTTAATATAATTGAGAAGATCGATGCTCAGTTTGCGAGTGATGATATCCAGCTGCTGGTTAAGTGCAAAATAGCCCTGAGTCGCGCCATAGCCGCGATACGCGCCGCCCACCGGCAAATTTGTATAAACAGAACGACCGAGAAAGTGCAGGTTTTTTATTTTATTAAACAGCGGTAAAACTTTGGCGCCGTTATTAGATAGAACAGTCAGTGCATGGGTTCCGTAAGCGCCGGAATTCAAAAGGGCGTCCATTTCCAGAAAAGTGATTTCGCCATCATTCTTTACGCCGGTGCGCAACCTGACCCGGATAGGATGCCGAGTACGGCTGGATTGAAAAACCTCTTTGCGGGAGAGCACAATTTTCGCTGGTCGTTTATGACGAATAGTGGCTAAAGCGACGACGGGTTCCAGAAAAACCTCCTGTTTACCGCCAAATCCTCCACCGATGCGTGGTTTTATCACCCGGATTTTTGCAAGCGGGTATTCTAAAACTCTGGAGACAATTCGGCGGACATGAAAGGGCACTTGCGTTGTACAGACAATTACCAACCGGCCCATTTCATCGAAAAACGACAGCGCCGCATGAGGTTCAATAGCGCAGTGAGAACCATAGTGGGCATGATATGTTTCGTCAATAATAAAGTCAGCTTCCGCTTCGCCGTTCTTCATATTTCCAAAACCGATTTCAACTTCCGCCGCCAGATTATACTCGGGCTCGTATTTAACCGGGATGGGCGCATAGCGGTCTTTGCCGTGGAGGATCGGCGCGCCTTTTTGCATCGCTTTTTCCGGGTCAAACAGGGGTTCAAGAATTTTATACTCAACTTTGATTAATTTCGTGGCATCTACGGCGATTGCCAGACTTTCAGCTGCTACAACGGCAACTCTGTCACCGACATAGCGCACCTTTTTATCAAATAAAACCGTATCATAAGGTGACGGCTCCGGAAATCCCTGCCCCGCTGTTGTATGCAAAACCGGTTTGACATTTTGATAATGAAAAACGTCAACCACACCGGTAATATTGCGAGCATCCCGATCGTCGATGTCCAGGATTTCGGCGTGTGCATGAGGCGAATATAAAAAGGCAAGATAGAGTAGGTTTTTGACTTCAAAATCCTCAACAAACCTGCTACTGCCTGTGGCTAGTGCAAGTGAATCTATCTTCTTTTCGGATTTTCCGATGATGGTGTAATTGCTCATATTATTTTACCTGTGAAAATGGAGTAATGGAGTAGTGGAGTAATGGAGTATTGCTATTTGTCTCCATAAAGCACCCCAGCTTCCTTCACAGTTAATTGATTAATCCAATCTCCTGTTTCTCTTTTTTGTTCTAGGATTCTGATAAGTTTTAGCAAACCGTTTTCAAGTTTATAGGCGATCTTATCCAACTTTTCAAATTCCTCATCAGATATTTGTTCGGCTTGCCGACAGGCTTGAAGACCGGATACCGATTCCCCCAATGATCCAAGCGCGATATAAAGAAACTGGATATATTCACGAATGGAACGACGACAATAACCTTCAGCGATGTTTCGATGAACGGAATCTGTTGAAGCAATTGATTGAGAGGTAACCCGTTTTAATTCATAGGGGAATTTTCGAAAAACTTCGCAAGTTTGAACATAGTATTCAATTGCATAATCCCAAACTCGGAGTTTTTGATAACCACGGTTTTTATTCTTTCGCCTCTGATTTGTATAAACGGGCATGGTTTACATTTATCTCCGCTTAAAATTTGTTTGGAGTGGTGGAGTACTGGAGTAAAGGAGTAATGTAAAGACTATTGTAAACAATACTCCAAAACTCCAATACTCCACGTTCCAACACTCCATCACTCCAATTCTCCATTCTTCATCCGTTCGGCGGCAAGCTGAACTGCTTCAATAATCTTTACATAACCGGTGCAGCGGCAAAGATTGCCGTCCAGCCCGTTTTTGATTTCCTCTTCCGAAGGATTCGGATTATCCCGCAATAGAGCATAGGTTGCAATGATTATCCCCGGTGTGCAAAAACCACATTGCACGGCTCCCGTCTCAACAAATGCGCGTTGAATAATATGCGGAGAATGTAAGTCGCCGATCCCTTTTACGGTTTTGATATTTTTATCGGTGGCAGATGCCGTGAGCACCTGGCAGGAATTTACGGGTTTATCATCAAGCAAAATTAAACAGGCGCCGCATTCGCCTTCCTGGCAGCCGTTTTTCACCTCGGGGTATCCGTTTTCTCTCAATGTAATAAGTAGTCTTTCGTCAGGTGTAAAGGTAAATTTTCTGTCTTCCCCGTTAACGGTAAATGCGCCTTCCATTAATGTCCTCTCAATAGATGTTCGATTCCTCTGCCCAGTTCCACACCGGCTAAATAACTTGAATATTCCGGGTCTTCTATTCTTTTACCAACTAATTTAACTTCAACCAGTTTTTCAATTTCTTCGATATTGATTTTTCCAACATCCCGGTTTTTCAGATATTCTTCAATAATTGTGAGACGGCTATACTTTTTTACTGTTCCGACAATAATAACCCGGCTATCTTCGATTTTATTCATGCCTTGTTTTAACAGGATTGTGATATTGAAAGCCGGATAATCGCTTTTAGTCCGAATGTCACGGTAATGGTAAGAGCGCCAATTCGACAAGTTGAATTTGACCGCAGCTATCAGCGATTTTTCCCGCAGGGCTTTGTTAGTCACATAATCGGTCACTGAAAATTCACCGCTGTTCTTGCCGACCAACACCAACTTCGCTTCCAGCGCCAGCAGCGCGCCTATCAGGTCCGACCAGGGTGGAAAAAAGGCGATGCTGCCGCCGATTGTTATCCTGTTTCTGAGGGGCGTATTGGCGGAATTGCGCAAGGATTTTACTAAAATATGATCCGGATCAATCGCCATTAATGCGGAGACTGCTTCGGCATAAGTATTCATACTGCCGATTTCAACGGAACCATTTTCAATTTTAGAATAACGTAACGGCAGGCGGGAAAGATCAATAAGCCCGTCAATTCCGGTGAAACCTCTTGGTAACAGACCAGTTCCGCCTGCATGAGGAAGGATTTTACCTTGCTGCACTAAATCGACAGCTTCGGCAATGGATTTGGGGAAATACCAGTTTAAATCTTTCATAA
>JAGLWX010000344.1 GCA_023133185.1 Fidelibacterota bacterium | reverse complement strand
GCAGAGATTGTTGAAGCAACAGGTAACAAAGTTGCTGTCGTCGTTGCCCGTGGTGATGGACCGTCGGGTAAGATCGTGCAGGCAGCGTTTCAGCGAGCGGGGTACGTTCAAAGAAAATGATTTTGCCCTTTTGGTAGCATTTTCCCCAACAAAATAGAGGAAATGTGTGAACACTAAATTTTCATATATCGACTTAATCCGCCGGCGCTCCTCCCGGCGCAGCTATAAACCGGAAGTTCTATCGGATAAGATTCAAGAACAAATTAATCAAATTATAGTAACCATCCCTGCTGGTCCGTTTGGAACAGATTCAAGTTTTCGCTTAATCCGAAAATCCATTGCTGCCGATCAGAAAATCAAATTAGGCACCTACGGCTTCATCAGCGGCGCTCAGTATTTCATTGTCGGAAAAACCGTTTCCGGTACAGAAGCTTTCATAGATTTCGGCTATCGCATGGAATGGATCATCCTGAAGCTGACCGGACTGGAGTTAGGAACCTGCTGGTTGGGCGGGACTTTCACCCGTAGCGAATTCGCCCGGTTGGTAAATTTACAGGAAAACGAGGTAATTCCTGCGATAACACCGGTTGGTCATGCAACAGAAAAACGCTCCATTCGCGACCGTCTGATCCGTCTCGGCGCCGGCTCAAAAAACCGCAAACCATGGTTGGAGATATTTTTCAATGGTGATTTTAATCATCCTTCGGATAATAAGCAGATTGGCGATTACTCAACGGTATTGGAAATGGTTCGCCTGGCGCCATCGGCTTCCAATAAACAACCCTGGCGGGTAGTCCAATCAGACAACGCCTGTCATTTCTATTTGCAGCGGACGGCGGGTTACAGTCGCATGTTCCCGGCGATTGATCTGCAACAGGTTGATATTGGTATCGCCATGGGCCACTTTGAATTGTCCGCTCGTGAATTGCAGTTGAGCGGACACTGGCAGATCGCCGATCCGGGGATAGTTCATCCGGAAGGCACAGAGTATATTCTCAGCTGGGTTTTTGAATAAAAACAGTGTACATGATCAACAATTCTCCTTGCCTGTTAATCTAAAAGGATATAGTTTCTGGAAAGCGGGAGGGAGTTATGTTTAATAAATTAATTCTGACAATTGTAACTATCAGTTTTTGCACTTTTACAAATGCAAATGTGGGGGAGTCTCTGAAACTGGCGCCTGAGTTGGGTGAATGGGGCTTAACCGCCGCAGTGTTCTATACTGCCCATAAAATTGATGAGATGTCTGTATGGACTTCTCTATCGTCTTCGAAGGGAACAACAGACCGCTCATTTCATGAAAATACAATTTCCAGTTCAAAACTGTATGCCGCAGCGGGAGTAGCGGCGCTTGGGATCGGTTTTATTCCAAATAACGCCGACTGGTTAAAGGAATCAAATTACCGGCACAGCAAGGGAATTATCGAGGCTTTGTCAGCGACTTATCTCGTGACAAATGTGACGAAAAATATTATTGGGCGCAAACGCCCTAGCTTTGATAATTACCTCGAATCAGAACTTGTAGATGCCGATAAGTCCTTTCCCTCCGGGCACACTTCTATTTCTTTTGCGCTGGCGACATATAGTACCCTGTACGTGTTTGACCACATAGGTCATTGGGATAGGAATGTGGATAAAGCCGGAAAACTGTTTTACCTGACCGGCAGTCATGTTCTTGCCGCTTATGTCGGATATACGCGGGTCATTGATAACAGGCACTTTGTGTCTGATGTTATAGCGGGTGGACTAATTGGCAGTACGGTCTCTGCGCTTGTTTATCATTATCAAAATAACTGCATATCCAAAAGTGAATCTTCGGATAATGTTTCAAAAAAAACGTTGCCGGTATTGCTATCTTTTAATCCATTTCCGGCATCGATGTTCTTAACAATTTCATTTTAATACTATGAATACGTTTCATGTCCTGTAATTTTCCTGATATTGGTTCCATCTCTATCTATAATAAATAGAGCATTATGGTCATCTACATATCGGCTGAATACGATCTTTTCACTATCAGGTGACCAATGTGGATTTTCACCATCCGTCAATTTTTTCTGGTTACTGCCGTCAGTATTCATTATCCAGACTTCAAAATTATGTTCCCAGACTATATATCTTCCATTTAGAGACCAGGCAGGATGTCTATTATTATATTTCTGATTATTACTACTATTCGTAAGTTGTTTGTCATAATCACCACTAATTGAATGAATAACAATTTCATACCATCCTGTAACAATTTTTGTCCCATCTGGCGACCAATCAGGTGCTCCTCCTCCACAGAGGTAACGTTTTTTAGTCCCATCAATTCGTACTATATTTGTTCCTGAAGTATCCTCTACACTATTCACAGAGATATTAAATGCTATCCATTCTCCATCTGGTGACCATGAAGGTAAAAATGAGTTGCCGTTTGTAGTAAGTTGAATTATTTTCTTCGATGAATCCATTGTTGTAGTATATATGTTTCTACTATATCCAAAAGCAATATAGCTGCCATCCGGCGACCAATCAGGATATCTACCACCTTTTATGTAAGGTTCCAAGGTTGTTCCGGCGGTGTCAATGATATAGATACCATCCCATCCTATTGTATCTCTTCTACAATGTGTATAGGCTATCCATTTACCATCTGGAGACCATGCAGGATCGGTATCAATAAATATTCTGTTATCAGGTTTTTCTATAGGTGCTGTTGGTTGTGGCTCACAATTAATTAACATTAGTGAAAAGATAAATAATAACGGAATCTGACTTTTAAAAACTAAATTCATTACAAATATACTCATAGTTTTGATAGTAATCACAGTTGGTTGTACGCTCACTGTTATATACAGTTAAAATAAAATTGAAAACACCCTCCTTTACAAAACCAACCTTACTTTTTAGTAGTACAAATATTGGAAATTCGTGGAAATTATTTTCATCAGACTTCCACCTAAGTGACTGGTAGTACGGATTTTTCACAAAATAACTTTCAGAGCCATCAAGAATTGCATACATGACAACTTGAATTGTATCATCCTTGCCAGTCCTGGCGATTGAAATATTTGATTCTATTTCATCCGAATTGGGACAACTTATCAGGTAAAAAATACAGATAAATAGAAAAAGTACCGGTATATATTTACTTGCTTTCATATTATCTACTTCCAGACTCTTCAATTACCTTCAAACATACACCAGTTACTATAAAAATAAAATGATTAATAAAGAACACTAAAAATACTATCTGCCACACTTATACAATACTATAGTTAACTCTCTGATTTTTTCAAGTGAAATTGCGTCAGGCTGTTTAAACGATTTTTTCAGGATTATTCCGTTTTAAAAATTGAATATTTATGTACACTTGAACCATTTGTCCAATTCTTTTTCGATGACTCGAAAATTATATTAGCATTTATCCTTTATCCTGAATCCAAATCGTCTTAACTTTAGATGTTCAAGCCGTGTCGTTAATTTTGTTTTGGAGTATTTTATGAAAAAAAGCATTAGAGCCGCTATAAAAGTAACTGGTTTTATATTAGCCGGTCTGTTTATTACGGGTTGCGCCATGATGTCGATCCAGAAACCACGATACGATTATTCCGGTATGGATCGAAAGACAAAAACAATCCATAAAAAAGCCGAATCTTTTGCCCGGAAATGCATCAGGAAAGGAGAACCGGTTCAGATGTCACGATGGTTGCGGGTTGATAGTGTTCGGGTAAGTAAACAAGAGCGGCAGATCCATATTTATTATAACCAGGTTCTGGGACATATTCCATATCGATCAGAAAATTCAAAAAAGGTCTATAAAAACATGCGCAAACAATTAGGATGGCGCTATCG
>JAGLWX010000343.1 GCA_023133185.1 Fidelibacterota bacterium | reverse complement strand
TGCCGGAACAAAAGCTGTCATTCTGATGAACGAAGTGAAGAAGAATCGGGTTGGACTGGTGCGTTGGTCTAAAGCGATCCTTCGTCGCTTCCCTCCCCAACTTCACTTCGTTTCGCGGGGCAGGCAGGATCACAATATGGGGGCGCTCTGATCTAAAGCGATATCCTGCCGATGGTTCAAAAATATATCCGGGTAAACGAAGATACCGCGTTGCGGTTTTGGTATTGTAACATATTCGCTCTCCCTGGAAAGATTTCCCCGGGTATTAACAAATTCAACCTGTCGTCTGCTGGACTGCGTATGGAATACCTTTGCGAAAGTTTTTTCATAAGAATTCTCTGACAGTTATAGAATTCTAAGCTATTCATTGAGTGAACTTTCGCAAAGATTTAACCTCGTAAAAGCTGAAACCAATTTGGCTTCGCTGAAAATTGGTTTTAATCACTGGGACTTAGACCTGTCAGGTTTAATCGCTTGCGCCTATCTGAAGTAGAAGGATCTAATAAACCTGACAGGTCTTCCCGTCGGAAATATGGTACGCAGCTTCATCCCCCGGTTAAAACCGGGGGTTAATCTTTACCACTTGTTTCGATGCTCCAGCGTTAAGACGGAACTGCTCAAATCTCCCTTTGTGTCACCGCAGGAGCGGAGACACGAGTAAACATGGTGTGAACCTTCGTCCCCCCGGAAGGTTGATGGACATGACGAGAGGGGAAAAAACGGGAAAAATATTGCCATTTTATTCATCAGGTGTGTTAAATTAATAATGATTATTATGAATAACTATTTATCAGAGAGCCTTGAGAAAAAACATCAAACTTAAATTACAGGACATTTCTTGCGCAATTCAGTATATGTCTTAATTATTAATATACTTTTATTGATTTCGATTTTTAATCGCCTCGGTTTTTCAAATCCTCAATATATAAAAACCAAACAGCCGGTTACTTATTCAGACACATGGCTGGACGACAATAGCTGGATCTGGCAGGCACATCTAAATTCACCCGATTTCCATTATTCACCGGATAATGAAATTTCGTTAAGCGTTGAACAACTTGATAATGACAGCCGGATAGGATACCCTTCACTCCCCCGTTTTGTTAAATTGTTCAATGCGCTACCGGAAGATATCACATTCCATACAAGCGGGAAAAATCTGATAATAATTCCGCTACCAGCTGAGATAGAACGGTTTACTGATATTTCCAAACCGGATCTGGAAAGTGTAGATCAGATAAAAAACTATCCGGCGATCACGACCGGGATATATCCGAAAGAAGTTGTTTCGATCTCGTTTGTCGGGTATGTCGATAATATCCCACTGACCCGCTTGACTGTTTATCCATATCAATTAATTACAAATGGAAAACAATTGAGATATTATCAGGATTTATCGGTATCCGTATCAATTACTAAAAACAATAACCTAATTATCATTCAAAATCCTAAAAAGAATCCTTTTCTCCGGTCAATCGGACTGGATGAAAATATATTACGAGTAAAACGGGATCGTCGTTTTGCTAAATCCGCCGCTCATGATCTATTCGGGAAAGAATTGATGCGGATCGTCATCGAAAAAGATGGTATCTATCGAATCAGTAAAAGCGTATTAATTGACAGCGGGGCGGTAATTAGCCGTGTTGATCCACGCACTTTCCAGATGTTCAATAATGGACATGAAGTCCCGATATTTGTCAATGGCGAATCCGACGGTTCATTTGGTAAATCGGATTATATCGAATTTTACGGACAACGAAATCGCAACAGTGTCGGCAACTATGAATATGATCCTTTCACGGATAAAAATGTTTACTTTCTGACCTGGGGCGAAAAAAGCGGACTACGCTACGCCGAAGAGTCTGCAAAGGCGACGGTGCCATCCGGCGAGGCAATTATCCCTGTTGATTATTATTATACACTTCATTATGAAGAAAATAATTACTTTGACAAGTTGGGCAAAGTCGATACTCACCTTCCCTCCCACATCCGTGATCACTGGTTTTTCAACGGCGGCATTAATGGCGGCACAACCCAGAGCAATATATTTCAATTAATTCATCCCAACCAAAACACCGTAAAACGGTTCCAAATCGAAGTCGGCATGCACGGTTTGACCTACCAGGAAGGCGATCATACTGTTACTATTCACATTAATGACAATTATGCCGCAACGGACAGCTGGAGCGATCAACTACCATATGTGATCAAGAACAAAGAAAGCCAGGTGCTTCAGAACCGGTTTTTGGTGAATGGTGATAATAAAATCCAGCTGGCAGTCGCCGGCGACGACCCGACGAATAGATACGATAAAGTGCACTTTGATTATTTGAAAGTTCATTATCACCGGTTATATCGCGCTTTTAATGACAGGATCGATTTCACCCGACCTTTAGCAATGCCGGCTGGACGCTATCATTTTAAAATAGATAATTTTGATGATCCGGATATTTCCATATATAAAATCGGAAAAAGTAAACTGCGTGATTTCAGCGTCGAGTATAGTACCAGGACAAAGAATTATTCCGTTCTAATGGAAGATAATATATATGATGACAGCACATTTTATTTTGCCGCATCTTCTGAAGGTATGATAAATCCGGTTTCGATCCAGCCGGATACGATTTTTAATATTGCCAATAATGATATTGGCAGTAACCTGTTAATTATCACGGATCACAGGTGGAAATACAACCTGTCAAAACTGGTTAAATTCTATCGGGATATAAATATTGAAGCCCAGGTAGTAAGTATTCGGGATATTTATAATGAGTTTAACAATGGTATCATAAGTCCATACGCATTAAAAAAATACCTCGCTCATATACATGAAAGCTGGACTCACAAACCGGAATATATCCTGATAATAGGCGATTCAAAAATTAAAGAGGAAGAATCAGTCCCGGCGTTTTTCTTTCAATCTTATAAATACGGCGCATGTTCTGCAGATCACTGGTACGTTGTAGTCGATGAAGAGACGCACATCCCGGAATTCTCAATCGGGCGCTGGCCTGTTTC
>JAGLWX010000342.1 GCA_023133185.1 Fidelibacterota bacterium | reverse complement strand
AAGTACTATTAGATAACTTTCGCAAAGTTTGCTCTAATCCGGGAGTTCAACATGACCGTTGGAATTTATATGTTAGGCCGAAGTGGGAAATATTCATTGTTTATATTATGTCTGCGAATTTTTTCTCCACCCGTGAGAAGTAGCCAACGCCTATCATAAAAATAATGACAGAGATTAAAAATGATATACCGATTGCATTCCATGAAAACGGTCTGTTCAGGATTGCCGAGCGAAAACCGTTGATGATGCCAGCCATCGGGTTTAGATTTAACATAAATTCAAAACGTGAGCCGACAATTGAAGGTGGATAAATTACCGGCGTCGCAAAGAGCCAGATTTGAATACCAAATGGAACAATATGACGAAAGTCACGATAGGCGACCGATAAAGCAGATAATAAGGTGCCGATGCCTATTGCAGTAAATATTGTTCCAATCAGCAGTGGAAAGATCATTAAGAAGTGAATTGTTATGCTGAAATGAAAGTATGCCATTATTCCCAGAAGCACTAAAAACGACAATAAAAGGTCTATCAGTCCACCGCCGATAGCGCTAAGCGGAATAATTAGCCGCGGAAAATAGATTTTGGTGATCAGACCGGCATTATTTATTACAGAATTGTTGCAGGCATTCAGTGAGTTGGCAAAAAACGTCCAGGGCAGTAAAGCGGAATAAACAAAGATAGGATAGGGAACATTTTCAGAAGGAATTTTTACCAGGCGACCAAAAAATATTGAGAAAATGACCATTTGTACCAGAGGTTGAAATAGCGCCCAGGACGCTCCCATAATAGTTTGTTTGTAGCGTACTTTCAGGTCTCTCCAGACAAGGAAGTAGAGTAAATCTTTATAACGGATTATTTCACTTATTGGAATTCTGAATAAATTCCGCTGTGGTTTAATTACGATATAGTTGTTATTCATAATTGATACAATCGTAAAAAGTCACCGCAAAGACGCTAAGAAATATTTAAAAAATAAGTACTTACATTGAATGCTCATAAACCACATAATTACAAGAAATTATTTCATTTCAGCAATTTTTATTGTTACTTTTTACGAGACTATCATAATTGAAATTTGAAATTGAATTAATGAGTCCACTTATCCCAGGGGGATCTCTGATGAGAAAAAACTAACATTTATTCTTGTCATACTGAACAATTCCGATTTATCGTGATGTTATCGAAGTATGCTTAGAGGACCCTTCCCCACCTGCTGTCGGGCAGGGATAAACTCAGGGTGACAAGTAATTTATTGCCTTTGCGACCTTTTTTAAGTGGACTCATTAATGGTTAGTATGGTTATGAATTGAATCATCTGAATGCCTGCGGAGTTGAAATTTTACTCATCTCTCATAGCAATGCTACAGTCACTCACAGGAATTATGATGACTAATTAAGACAGCTGTATCAAAATTAACATCTTTCATGAAAAAGACATTAAAAAAATTACTCGATAAACGATTTTATTATGGGTGAAATATACGTTAGGGCATCATCAGTGGTCGAAAACCTGTCGGGAAACTCACTTGTCATGCTTTTGGCTATTTTTGTCCACGAATCACCTTCATCCATTTGATTTAGTACTGATCGCAGAATCCGACCTCGTTTATTTTGCACTGGATTAGATTCAAGGTTGTTTTTTATTAGTCGTGAAATTGGAAGAATATTTGCTTTAAATGTGTTTTGTTCCTGGCTGATTGAGGAATGTTCGATCTTCCATAAATAATCGAGCGTTTTGGAGTATTTGGATTCGAAACTCTGGAAATGAATAAAAACCTTTTCGCCCTTTTTTACTTTCACCAGATACCGGAACGGGAAAAACATCTGTCCCCATGTATTAATCGGTTCCAAAGGTGAATTTGAAAAGGATTGGGTCGGAGTGAACCAGCAGTCCCACCAGCCCGCCAAGCCGTGTATTGTTCCCGGTCTTGTAATAGTTAAATTGTTTGAAAAATTAAAGTGAAAATTAGAATCGTTTGACAGATCGATCGATGATAATTGAATTTCATCGGATAGAATAGAATCGACCGGTGTTGTTACATAGTAGGGTTGGTTAAAAACTAATTCGGTTGTATGTTCCCAATTTATGTCATATACAATTTCATTTTGATTTTTCCAGATGTCCAGATCATCGTAGAATTGCTTATATTGAACAAGAGCAAATTTAATTATAATAATATTGGGGATGAATTTACCTTCCGGTTTTAACAGACGCGTACGGGCGTCATGGAGTGTGTCGGATAATCCGTTATAGAGGAACATGGGAGAGTAGTCTTCCATGATGATAAGATCGACTTTTTCCGGTAATTGA
>JAGLWX010000341.1 GCA_023133185.1 Fidelibacterota bacterium | reverse complement strand
TTAATTGCTTTAGCATTTTTCATTTGAAAACTTTCTTCAATATATACTTTTGCTAAAGCATTTGCAAGATCGGATGTTCTTTGAGGATCATAATCCGTGACTCTGATATGTATGATATTGGTATAGCCCTCTTGTTCGGTTTTTATGCGAGCTTTTAATTTCTCAATAATAGTAAAATATTCCTTATTACTTCGAATTTCTTCGGTAGTGAGAGATGAATCTAAAAGCCCCATCACCTGCGCAGCTTTTTCAATCATGGGAATACTTTTGATTTCTTCCCCACGGGTTGCCATTTCATCACCGGCGTACCAGCTAAAGCTTTGCATATACATCCCGGTTAAATCGGTTGATTTATCAATTTTCAGGCTGGTAATTGCTTGATACATCGGGGACGGCTTGTTCATCATTGCGAAAAAGAAGCTGAAACTGCCGAGCATAACAACCGTCACGATGACGATAATCTTCTTTTTCCTTATGATTCGCCAATAATCTCGTAGGTTTAGTTCATATTGTGCCATTAATTACTCATTTATTACTATTGCGTAAAAATCATATAAACCATAAGGATTGAAGAAACGATGCTTATAAGGGCAGAAACCGGTTGCAGTTTTTCAGACATTCTAACAAAAATCCCTCTCTGTCGTTTTTGAACGATAATACGGTCTCCATCCTCAAGGAATACGTTTCTGCTGTCATCGCGTTTAAATAAAAAATCCTCCATGTCAAAAATAACCGGTTTTCCCTGTTTCCTGGTAATGACTATTTCACGAAGGTCAGCGGCGTCTGTCATACCGCCGATATTTGCCAGGAATTCCGCTAACTGTATATTGCCTTCTATAGGATATATTCCCGGTCGAAGAACTTCCCCAAAAACAAAAACATTTCTTGAACTTAACTCAAGCACATCTACAGTTATGATAGGCTCGCGGAAGTACCGTTTTGCCATTTCTTCAAGTATGTTCTGGGATTTGTCAACAGTGAGACCGCTAAGGTGGACCAGTCCAAACAAGCGATGGAAAATATTGCCTTCGCTATCCACAATATAGCTTTCCGCTTGCGCGGGGTTTGTTTCCATTAAAGCCATCTCGTTGATAATTATTTCAAGAACATTACCGTACTGTAATATGTAATTTTTTGATAATCTGCCATATTTTTCCTGTAATTTAAATCGGGGAACGATAATTTTATCTTTATCCTTTAAGAAGACGTTATTTACAGCTTCATCGGTAAATAAATATCGTTCCATATTAAAGATGACTTTACTGCCGTCATTACGGGAAATTGTAATTCGGGAAATATCTGCTTCCGGAGTTGTTCCGCCTTTTTCAATGATGAACTCTGCTATGGTTGTATTCGGTTTAACGGGGAAGACGCCAACTCTTGACACTTCGCCGTATAAAATGACTTTTATACTGGTTTTTTCGATGATGCTGATCGCAACTCGCGGCTGTGTAAAGTAACGTGAAAAGTTTTCTGTCAACAACTCTTCCGCTTCCATAATTGTCATATCAGCGACTGAAATAATGCCAAGTAGTTCATGGAATATTGTTCCATCGGGTCGGATGGTGAAAATGTTACTGCGTTCGATCGGATTACCCTGTGGGCCGACATCAATATAAGAAATGGTGATTCTATCAGACGGTTGTAAGATGATCATTGCATTTTCTTCATCATAACTAAGTTTTGTTTCCTGGGCAAAAACCAAGACGAGAAAACATAGAAAAACCAGACAGGTAGTACTTATTTTACGTTTTGTATTCATTTGACTTTAACTAACTTTGAGTTTGGTGTTTATTATTTTTTATCATTTTCCTAAAGATATGGATCAACCATATTAAAGATCGTCGGAGAAACCGGTGACTACTTTTGCCAATACGCTATTGGTCAGATAGTTTAAATCGATAGGTTTTGTGATGTAGTCGGCTGCCCCGTTTTTCAATGCGCTTAATGCAATTTCCTTGTCGGCAAGACCTGTGATCATGATAACGTCAATATCTGCATGATCCACTTTGATTTCTTTTAGTAAATCAACACCGTCTCCATCAGGTAATTTAATGTCCAGCAAAATAATGGCCGGTTTGAATATCTCGATCTGCTCTCTTGCTTCCGCCTGTGAAAATGCCCTGGCGACATCATAGCCCTTGTGAAGCAGTAAATCCTCTAAAAGTTCGACAATGTCGTGTTCGTCGTCAACGATAAGTATTTTTGTTTTCATAATCTTCTTCTCTCTAATGCAATTTAATTATTAGTATGTTCTTAGTCAATTATTTATCCATTTTTAATATCTGTAAAATTCAGTACATCCTTTTGAACAAATTGTAAATCGTTTATGTTGTTTAATGTGATTTCGATAATTCCGGTATAAATCGTTGTTCCAGATTTCGGTGAAAGGATGCTCAAGCACATTCCCGGTAGTAAAATTCATCGAGTGATACGGGCGCACGCTGCCATCAGGTAATATGTACGCGGTCATCCACAAGCTCATACAGCGATTTTTATAGGAAGATGATTCAAATTCAAACCCGGAATACCACCGGCGGATTTCATTGCTATTAAAATTAGGGAAAAAACTGATGTCAATAACAGACTTTTTTCGCTGAAGCTCTTCAATCTTTGATGTTAAGAAATCCACATCGATTTTAGGCGGATTATCCCGGGCAAATCCAATCCAGTCGGTGGGTGTCTGGTCAAAACGTTTTTCGAAGAAATCAAGGAATTGTCTTACAGTTGGCTTGGAGAGGAATAAAAGATGGTGAAAAGTCAGTCCCCTGGCATGAATATTTTCGGCAATGTTTATTGTGTCATCAATACTCTTATAGTTTTGCTCCCAAAGAGTACTATTTATGTTGATGATCGGAGTTTTTATTTTTCGCTTTTGTTTTAATTCATGAAGAATTTCGAAGCCTTCGATTGATCGTTGAAATGTACCGGGGACGCGCCTGATTTTATCATGGATTTCTTCCGGACCATCGAGAGAAAAGATTATTTCATCCAGACCCGAATCAATTATTTCCTCGGCATAGTTTTTTATCAAAGTGCCATTTGTTACAATGTTGCACCGCATTCCGGCTGCTTTGACGGTTTTGACAATTTCCAACCATTCCGGATGCAGCATGGGTTCACCGCCAAAGAGTGTAATATTCGGTCGAAAGAACCTTACATTGTCAATAATTGGTTTTATTTTATCCAGTGATAATCGCTGTTTCAACAAATCGTTACTGAATTCATTAAAGGCGCCATTTTCTCCCCATTGCCCACACATCAAGCAACGCAGATTGCATTTATATGTGAGGAATAGCGATATGGTTTCGGGCCAGTAACTTTTACCGTCAAATAGATGGTATGACAGGGCGGATTTAAATCGATGGGTGAAGTTTCGGTATGCATATATCGGTTGAGAAAAGGATTTTCGAATTGCGCGAATCAGATTTTTTCTTGGGATCATATTAGATTTCTATAATGTGATTTTAAACTGATAGGGTGATGTTTCACTTCCAATAATCATTGTATTCTTACCTTTATTAAGAACAGCTTTATAATCGGATATATTGCCTCCAATATTTTTTCCGTTGACAATAGTACCGAGACTGCTGCCCCGGTCCAGCACATAGAATTGATTACCGTGTAAGTTTATAGACAGGTGGTTTTTAGAAACATTATAGGGCATTTCATCTTCGATAAACATGTCATTATCGACAAATATTGCATCGTAACGATGTGCACTTTCTCTGCCAATCTTAAACGGGAATTTTTTAATTATGAGTTCTTTATTGTTTAGTATTTCTATTGCTTTGTCAGTCATTCCTGAAATTCTAACGACTTTTACTGAAGTATCTTCGGCTGCCGTACCGGATATTCCGATTTTATTTTCTAATTGAACAACCAGATCGTTAGTCTGGCGCAATCTTTCAAAAAATGCACGTAAAATGGGAATGATGAAGGATTTTTTATCATCGAGCAAACCCATAAAATCTTCCCGGGAAATCTCATCGACGATAACAGGGCTTTTTGCAATAACTGTTGCCGAACGAGGTTTGTCTTCAATCAATCCCATTTCACCGAAGATTTCCTGTGCTACAAGAGTCGCGAGGAGAAGATCTTCAACCTTGGTTTTTTTACGAACTTCAACGCTGCCCTGCTTAAGAATAAATGCCGAATCGCCAATTGTTCCTTCTTTTATGATGATTTCGCCGGAATTGTACTGCATCTCTTTCATTGAATCGCTCCTTTTTGATTCGATTAAATATAATAAAAATTATGATTAAGTTAAATCATTATGACTCTCCCTGAAAAATACAAATTATTTTTATAAGTAGTTGATATATAATGACTTTATTTAAAAATGGGGATAAATTAATATTGTCTTCGATGTTCAATACCACATATTTTTTAATCTGTTATAGCAATCTATTTGAGATGTTCCTTGCCAAAGATTCACCATTTCCGGGGATACAGGATGAAATCAAGTGGATACTGTTATTTGCGCTCTATATGTTATTGATGTTCCGTATGGCGTATCTGCTGACAAATTGAGTCTGTCTTTACCCGGAGATGATAAAACCGATCAGTGCGCCCCAGATGATGCTGATGTAGGGATTGCTGGTTAGGGGGCAGGCGCCTGTACGACAACCGATGAATTTATAATAGGCAAAGCCCAATGCTCCGCCGATAACAGTTGCAATAATTCTTACGGCCAATTTATGCTCCTTAATGAGGGTTTTAATACGGTTTTGTTTTTCCATAACGAACTCAATTCCGGGTGAAAACACGGCAGACTCGGGTGCAAAGCCCGCAATCCGTGCATTTATCCTGATCAATTTTCGGTGCGGAATAGATGGATTCTTGAGTAATAGCGCCTGTGGGGCAATAATTAAGGGCAGGGCAGGCGTGATTCTGTGGGCAAAAGTGTTCTTTTACGTCGATCATATTTCCTCAATTGATTGAAGTTGGTGCGAATTACGTTTCAAATCTTATATATTCAGATTCACATATATAGTTTTAGTTACAGATTTTATATTATTAATAGAAAGCCCACTGTTGATCAACTGTGAGCTTTAAGGTATATGATATGTATCGTTCGGACAGGTTTCACTTTTTTTTTCACTTTTATTTTATGGTTATTCTTTAAATTCCGAGCCTCTAAAAATAGTTGGTTTCAACAGATTTTATATGTATCTTCAAATATTAATATGGACAATATTTGATTAATTAAGGTTGATAATGAAGATTGCAATGTTGAATATTTTAGTAATAAGGAACTGATGAGTAAAATGACACATCGATTCGTATATCGGAGCTTTCTATGAGGGTAATATCCCAGGGAGATAAATGTCCCTATTGCGGTAACACTACCAGAAAAAGCTTGTACAGTAAAGGCTTCTTTTTTAATTGGATTTCCATTGCAAAACGATATTCCTGTAAATGGTGTTCCGGATCCTATACATCAGTGCTGGGATGGTTTACGATAGGGGTAAGGTAAAATACTTACACAATGGGTGGGGAAATTAAAAATTGTGAATATGACTAAGACATTTGTCTTAAGCTAAGTTTTGAATCCTTTTGCAATATTCACTCCCGCCGTACAGCCATCGATCCGTTCATAATCACCCACATGCGGATCAAAGCGATAGTCTTTCTGCCATTCTTTATAATTGATAACAATCTCTTTGATCGCAAAGGCGATCAGGTTTACTTCCTTATCGGTCAGAGTAGGGTGGAGGGAGACGCGCACCCAGCCGGGTTTGTCGCTCAAGTCACCATGGTCGATCTTTTCCATGATCTCTTTGGATTTTTCTTCGTTGATATGCAACAATACATGCCCGTAAGTGCCGGCGCAGAGGCAGCCGCCGCGGGTCTGGATACCGTATCGGTCGTTCAATAGACGCACAAAAAGATTATGATGGATGTTGAGGGAGTAAAATGAGATGAACCCGATGCGATTGCGGTTCTGTTTTTCAAGGATTTCAATCCCGTCAATGCGTTCCAGCTGATCCAGAAAACGGCTGGTTTGCCGGTGTTCCTGTTCCATTATCTTGTTTATACCCATTTCTTCCTTGAGCAGAATTGCGAGCGAGGCTTTGATAGCCTGCAGGAAGCCGGGAGTTCCGCCGTCCTCACGAACCTCGATATCATTGAAAAAACGATGCCTGTGCCAGGGAGTAGTCCAGGCGACTGTCCCTCCGCCGGGATGATCGGGAACAGAGCAATCGTAGAGTTTTTTATTAAAAATAATGACGCCCGATGCACCCGGTCCGCCAAGGAATTTATGCGGTGAGAAAAAGATGGCGTCCAGCCGCTGCTCTTTATTTTTGGGATGCATGTTGATTGATACGTATGGTGCCGAAGCGGAAAAGTCCACAAAGCATAGTCTGTCAAATTCGTGCATGATTTCCGCCATTTCATGAAGAGGTGTGATGATGCCGGTGACGTTGGAACAGGTGGTAAAAGACCCGATGATCAGATTCCGGTCTCTATTCATCTCCAGAATATCCCGCAGATGGTCAAGATTAGGCGTGCCGTCGAATTTTTTGCAGAGGATAGCGATATCGACACAACATTCTTCCCAGGTGGTCTGATTGGAATGATGCTCCATGTGGGTGATGATCACCAGCGGACGTTCTTTTTCACACAGAGTTATTTTGTCTTTATATTTTTCCGGTATTCGCAGACCGAGGATGCGCTGGAATTTATTTATCACCGCCGTCATTCCAAACCCTGCAAAGAGCAGGACATCATCTTCTGATGCATTGACGTGTCGCTTGATAATGTCATGAGCCTGATGATAGGCGGAGGTCATGATTGTTCCGGTAAGAGTGCTTTCTGTGTGAGTATTGGCGATATAAGGTCCCAGTTTGCGGGAGATGTAGTCCTCAATGGGTTTATACAATCTGCCGCTGGCTGCCCAGTCGGCATAAATGATTGGTTTCTTACCCGAAGGGAATCGATGTTTAAAACCATAGCCGACGACATTCCGGCGGAATTTTTGAAAATATTTTTCAAGAGAAGTTGATGATGTCATAATTTTAAGTGTTATTAATCCGTTCTTATTACCCTATTGGATGAAATATAAGAAAAAGATTTCAATCAGGTTATAAATTTCTAAGAAATTCGTTTCACTTTCTTTGCAACTAATTTTCTGATCTTTTTGTAACTCGGCGGCGGACCGGTGCGTACCAGCTTGTCATTAATATAAAAAGCATCACTGATACCACATTCACGTATGACCTCTTTTTCGAAAGTGTCGGTTTCCCGGAATTCGACTTTATCCGGAAACTCATCAGCAATACGCTTTGCCCGTTCGTAAGTCAGATTCTGCGCCGGACACCAGCCGTTCTTAAAAAGGGTCAAAACTACCTTTCCGGCATTCAATCCCAAATCCATATCTTTTTTCGGCTTGATCCATGACGGCGGCTGAGCATCATCGGTAAAGGGTTTCCAGAGCAATACCTGACCGCCAATATTTTCGACTTTTTGGTAGCCATGTTTTTTGAACCACGAGGCTTTCATCCAGAAGGGGAGGGCGACACCCCAGGCAGCCAGACCTTTGGCGCCCAGCTGTCTGACGTCTTCTTCAGCGGCTTTCAGCAATGCTTTTCCCATACCCTGTTTTTGAAAGTTGCCGCGCCCTTTTTTATAACCATGAACCCAGATGCAATTGATGAAATACAGGTCTTTGCCCTCGGCAAAGGAATATTCGATTGGCAGGTAATGAATCATTCCACCGATGACGCCGTTATCGTCAGCGGCGAATTTTACACGAAGTCCTTTGTCTTTCATCTT
>JAGLWX010000340.1 GCA_023133185.1 Fidelibacterota bacterium | reverse complement strand
TTCATTTCATCAGACCAGTCTTCCAGACAGACAAAATAGAGATGTTTGTTTTCTTCGTTTAAATCGATGATTTGCATAGTAATTCCCTCCGATGATATATTTCATTTTTATTATTCAATATATCACAGAATAATGAATATGGCAATAATTTTGTGACATATAAGATGAATTTTAACCTAAATGGTAGTGATCAATATTAATAGCGGAGCAGTATCAAAAACAACTAATAAATATTCCCAATATGTGCCAATTGTAAGGTGATAACATTAACATATCCATATTTACAGAATATTTCCGTTGTGTCTTTTATGTAGCGTGGTTACATTACAAATAATACATGAAGGGAATAGTATGGCGACATTAACGGAAATAGTATCAAAACACTTTCAGACCAAACCAGTTTTCAATCGAAAGGAAGTCGCTGAATTATTAGGTAATCAGCAGAAAGCCACAACCGCATTAAGTTGGATGATAAAAAGCGGTAAACTGTTACGAATCAATACCGGGTTGTATTATCTCAAACGCCCGGATGAGTGGTATAACGATCATGTAGTAGTGAACCCTCAGATAATTGCCGGCTGCTACCATCTGCAAGGTGTCTTAGGATATCATTCGGCTTTAAAGTGTTATGGTGTAGCTAACAGCGTAACGTATATGGAACAGATTGCTGTAAACAAAAATATAAGTACCCGTTTTAAATCCTTTTCGTTTCAGGATATAAAATACGAGTTCTACAAGTCTGATTTGTCCTTTGGCATTGATTCATCAGTGGTTGCTGATGTGCGAATACGTCATTTTTCCAGGGAGCGAATTATCCTGGAAGGCTTAATGTATCCTGACCGTTTTCTAGGTATGTCGGAATTCCTGCAGTCAGTAGAGGGTTTTAGTTGGATTAATATAGAGAATTTAATGGGGATGATTGAAAAGTATCCGAAAAAAACAGTTAGTATGCGACTGGGATGGTTGCTGGAAAAGTACCGGGAGAAGTGGCATATCGAGGGGAGCATACTGAATAAACTGGAGAAAAATCGTCCATCGTCAGTCTTACTATTGCTAAAATCCAATACTAAAAAGAATGCCTGGCATAGTCGGTGGAATCTGCTAGTGCCCAAAACCATCGATGGCATTGGAGAATTTTGATGTTTAGTGTCAGCAGACATGAACTCAACGATTACGCCAGTCAAACAGGTTTTTTAATCAATCCACTGGAGAAGGCCCTACGGCTTATCAATGTTTTATCTACTCTGAACGAACATCCCTTCCTCTGTAATAAGTTTGTATTGAAAGGCGGCACAGCATTAAACCTGTTTTATTTCAATCTTCCGCGTTTATCCATAGATATTGACCTGAATTATACTGCCTTTTTAAAAGTTGGTGAGATGAGAAAAGATAAACAGATGATTATTACGGAAATTGAATCTGTTTTTGCTTCTGAATATTCTGTGGAAATTTCTCAAGATAAGCATGTCCTTACTCAGTTCTTTTTTCGTTATAGAACTCTTTCGGGCTCATCAGATATGTTGAAAGTTGAGATTAACTATTTACACCGACAACCAATATTGACTCCGGTAAAAAGAAAATGTCGAATGAAGGGGACAAACCTCGAATTTGAGTGCCTGGATTTTGTTGAATTATCAGCCGGCAAGATTGCTGCAATGCTCGAACGGTACACATCCAGGGACCTGTTTGATATATACCAGATTGCCAATCATCTTGAAGAAAAACATTTTGATGCGTTAAAGTCTTTGCTGTTATATTACTCAATCATCAAACGTCCGACAATATTTGATCTATATCAGTTAAAATTTGACCAGATCGGACAATCAGACATAAAAAATCATTTGATACCAATGCTGAGTAAGCGCGGTTTTTTGGATCGCGAATCGCTAATTCGGAAGGTCGAAGACTTTATTCAACCGCTACTGCAATTATCAGAAAAACAGATAAAGGGGATCTCTGAATTTTATCGTCTAGGACAGATCAATTTGACTGATCTTATTGCTGAAGACACACTCTGTTTGGAAATAGCAAAATCCCCGGCTCTGCAGTGGCGTGTAAAGAACATTATAAATTATCGAAAGAAACACAAATAATTTCGGGTGGTTTAATGGGTGCATTTTCAATCCCTTCCAGACTTTTAAAAGCTGTAAGCGGGCATACCAATCGTTTATCGATACTGAAATTCTTTTATGATTGCATTACACAAACAAGGACTATCTGCCACCAAAATCCGACATACGTTTGCTACTACATTGGTTAGAAATGGAATGAGTATTTATATAGTGGCTAAACTGCTTGGACATAAATCTGTAAAAACCACTGAAATATATTATGCCCACCTGTCACCGGAGGATAACAAGAATCATACAGATTGGTTAACGTACTAGGGGATTGTTTTTACTCAATCATTGGTGCTCTCCCTTTACGTTTTTAGAGGTAAATTCGAGCGTTAATTGTAGGGTGTGCCAAAATACTATTCACGTACATCCAAAACTCCGTTACGGGTTTCATAAATGCAATAGGAGCAGCTATTATTTGAAGGGTTCCGCTATTCTCACGAATTTGTAAGTGTGTGTTTTAATAATATCTATAATTAAACACTTCAACAAGGTTTTAGATATTAAAACCATTAAGGGCAATAGAATAATCCCTAGATTCAAGTGTTAAGTGC
>JAGLWX010000034.1 GCA_023133185.1 Fidelibacterota bacterium | reverse complement strand
GCGGTTTTTCCCATACTGGGTCTTCCGGCTAAAATAACCAGGTCGCCGTTCTGGAATCCCGACGTCAGATCATCGAGTTCGATAAAGCCCGTCGGAACACCTGTAGTATGGAATTTCTTTTTATGAATTGAATCAATATGTTCAAAGGTTTGATTTAATACGTCAACAAGATTTTTAAATCCGGTCTTTAAGCGACTCTCCGACAGGGCGAAAATCCGCTGTTCCGCCGCATCCAGAATATCAAACGCCGGACTTTGGGCTTCATAGGCTTCGCTCTGAATTTCCGTCGATGAAATAATCAACTTGCGCAAAATCGCTTTTTCAAGCACTATTTTTGCATAATATTCGACATTCGCCGATGACGGCGTTGATTCCACCAGACCGGTAATATAATAGGCGCCGCCAGCCTTATCGAGATGTTTATTGCGCTTTAAGCGGTCAATAACACTAATCTGGTCAATCGGTTGTCCCTCGTTAAAAAGATCAATCATTCCACGGAAAATCAACTGATGAGCATCTTTATAAAATGCCGTTTGATCCAGATATTGAAGGGATTTGCTTACCGCTTCTTTATCCAGCATCATGGCGCCTAATACCGACGTTTCCGCTTCATCGGCATGAGGCGGCACTCTCAAATATTCAGCCTCTTTCTCAGGCATTATATGCTCCCCGTTTTTTGTTTATACATTTTTTGTATTTTCTGGAAATCCTCCCAGGCATACTTCTTGAGACCTGGATTCCTGAGCAGTGCGGCGGGATGGTAAGTCACGACCAGGTCCACACCGTGGTAGTTATAAATCTTTTCACGCATTTGCCGTAAAGTATAGTCAATTCTCAAAAGAGTTTTCGCGGCGGTTAAACCAAGACATACGATTAATGCCGGTTTGATCAGATCTATCTGATTCATCAGATAGGGCTCACAGCTTGCGATTTCATCGGCGTGGGGCGTTCGGTTTTTCGGCGGCCGGCATTTCAGAATATTGGCGATATAAACCTGTGCGCGGTTTAGCTGAATGGCTGCCAGAATATCGTCCAGTAAATGACCGGCTCTACCCACAAAGGGTTCACCCTGCAAATCTTCTCGCTGACCCGGCGCTTCTCCGATAAAGAGCAACTCGGCATTCCGTTTCCCATATCCGAAAACCACTTTTGTTCTGGTCTTAGACAATTCGCACTTTGTACAGGATAACACCTTCGGTTCCAGTTCATTCCAGTCGAGCACATTCATAGGTATTTCGGCTTCCTTTTTTTCTTCAAAATAGAATTCATCGGTAAACAGTTCCGCCTGTTGCAGGAAAAAATCCTTGATCAAATCATCGGACGCCTGCATCAGGAATGCCTCCGGTGATTCACAACCTGACGAATAATTTGACGGGCGACCTCTCGTTTGGCAGCCACCGGTATTTGCCACTCATTTCCATCGGCTGAAAATAGGATGACTTCGTTCGTATCGGTCTCGAAACCGGCGCCGGCTTTCGACGGATCATTCCAGACGATGTAGTCCGCACCCTTGGTTTTCATTTTTTCTATCGAACGTTCGCGCCCATCGGTCATTTCCACACTGAATGCAACCACGCAGCAAGCCTTGTTGCGCTTCCGGAAACCGCAAAGTAAATCCGGTGATTGGGTCAATTGCAGTATTTTCGGCAGATCGGACTTTTTGATCTTAGACGTGACCATCGCGGCTGGCGCAATATCTTCCACAGCCGCAGCCATAAACAGGTAATCGGCATGATCCGTATGGTCGAATAGAGACTTTTGCATCTCTTCAGCAGACTCCACCCGGATTAAATTGATGCCCGGCGGCGCGGTTTCATTCGACGGTCCTGTAATCAATGTTACATTCGCCCCTTGCATTGCAGCTTCCGCCGCCAGGGCAAATCCCATTTTCCCGGAAGAGCGATTGGAGATAAAACGAATCGGATCAAGATACTCGCGCGTCGGTCCGGCTGTGACAATCACCTCTTTATCCTGCAATAAATGTTCCCCGTTCAGGCGCCGATCAATATAACCGATAATGGTTTTCTCATCGGCTAAACGTCCTTTGCCAACATCATTACAGGCGAGGTCTCCCAGCTCAGGTTCGATAAACCCGTAACCGAGCTCTTTCAGCTTCTTGATATTTTCCTGAGTAATCGGATTCTCGTACATGTTGACATTCATCGCCAGGGCAAATACCGTCTTATTCCCGGCGGTCAGGATAACCGTACTGAGCATATCATCGGCAATTCCATGCGCAGCTTTCGCAACAATGTTTGCCGTCGCCGGCGATACAAGAACCATATCCACATCTTTACCAAGGTCAATATGCCTGGTGGACACCTTTTCCCGGGAAAACATTTCCGTTATTACAGGATTTCCGCTGAAAGTCTCAAATATCAACGGCGACATGAATTTTTGCGCCGATTCCGTCATAATCACAGTCACATCAGCGCCGCCATCATTAACCAGCCGGCGTAACAACGACGCCGATTTATAGATCGCAATACCGCCGGTCAAGCCGAGAGTTATTTTTTTATTCCTGAATATCACTTGCGATATCTTCATCTTCGTCTTCAGTTTCAAGCTTCTCAGATGTATGACGATAATCCAGATCGCCACTCAGCATTTCGTTCAGAGCAACAGTAGTAGGTTTTTTAATTTTATCCCAGTCCTTCAATTCTTCTTCATCCGGTGTTTCTTCAAATGTCTCTTCCTGATCCTCGCTAAGAGAAGGAAGCGGATCTTTGGCATTTCGCAGGGCATTGACCTGGCGAGATCTTTTTGATGCCGCAACAACCAGTTCAAAGAGATCTTCTGTTTGTTCGGTTAATTTTGAAATATCAAGAGTGTCAGTCATTTTTTGTAGTACTCCTTTATTATGTTTCTAATTTCTTTAAGGGTTTTATCTAATTGATCATTAACGATCTGATAATCAAATTGTTCACCTAATTTTAATTCATCGGGAATTCGCGCATTACGGATCGTAATGGATTTATCATCATCGGTTCCGCGCCCTTTTAATCGGCGTAGAAGCTCTGCTTTGTTCGGAGGCAGAAGAAAAATCGAAATCGTCTCACCGGGATAATGCTTCTTAATCCGCAACGCTCCTTTTACATCAATATCCAGTAGCAGAACTTTGCCCTGATCCAGAGCAGCCTGCAAAACACTTTGCAATGTTCCGTAATAATTTCCAAACACTTCCTCCCATTCGGCGAGCTTATTATCACGAATGTACTGTTCGAAAGTGTCCCTGGACAAAAAGTAGTAATCCATCCCGTTTTGTTCTGATTCCCGCGGCGCTCTTGTTGTAGCGGATACTGAGAACACAAAACAATCATCGTTTTTCATTAGTTGTCGGCAAACCGTAGTTTTTCCGGTTCCCGATGGAGCAGCAATAGGCAGTAATAGTCCGCGTGGTTTCATAGGATGTTCTGAGCCTGTTCCCTTATTTTTTCAAGTTCATTTTTAACATCGACCACAAGATGGGAAATCTCGGAACTTTCGGATTTTGCGCCGATAGTGCTGATTTCACGGTTCATCTCCTGGATAAGAAAGGTCATACGCTTACCCACCGGCTCGTCAAGATCAAAGTAGGACCTGAACTGATTCAGATGACTGTCAAGCCGCTCACATTCTTCCGTAATATCAATCTTTTTTGAAAAGATCGCCGCTTCTTGTATAATCCTGTTTTCATCAATATCCAGGTCATCCAGAAACAGCATTAGTTTTGCTCTGCTTTTCTTAAAATATTCATCCTTTAATTGTGAAGACAAAGTCTTGATCTTCAGAATGACGTCATGAGTAATATCCAGATGCCGCTTGATTTCAATGGCGAGATTTTCGCCTTCTTTCTCCTGCATTTTTACCAGGTCGCTAACCGCATCTTCAAGGGCTTTAAACAGCTCTTTATTCACTTTTTCTTCAACGAATTCAACAGGTTTATATTCCAATATCTCAGGAAAATTCAACAAATGGCTCAACCGCACCGGTTCATCACTGTTTAACGATTCCGAGACTTGATTCAGAAGTTTACAGTAATGGTCAAGCAAGTCTCTATTCAACCCAACTTTATTCTGTTCCCGCTGTCCGTTGAGAGAAATAGTTACTTTCACGTTGCCCCGTTTGAGATTATTATTAAAAATCCGTTTTATGTCTTCTTCACAGGACCTAAATATTTCCGGCATGTTCACCGAGAAATCGAAGTACCGGCTGTTTACCGACCGAACTTCCACCGATAATGTACCGTTCTCCAGCCCCCGCTCAACTTTCCCAAAACCTGTCATACTTTTAATCATTCAGTCTCCTGTTAAATTGCTACGTAAATTACTCACCCGGCAATAAACAGTCAAATTAAATTATCATCATTTTCTTATTAATAATTAATTACTTAGATATGAAAATAATTTGGTGTTTTTATATAATTCCCACTGATATAAAATAATGAGCAACCGGTTGTATATCTTTTCGTATTCTTGTTGAATATTGCCGCTGTAAGCTCTAATATAGGGCGGTTTTTACAGCAGCTTAACAGGGAAAGGAATAATATGTCCGTCAAACCCGGTTTTGATAATCAAAAATATCTGAAAGAACAGAGTCGCGCAATCCTTGAACGGATTAACAAACAGTTTAACAAACTTTACCTTGAGTTTGGCGGAAAACTGATTTACGATTATCACGCTACACGAGTTCTCCCGGGCTTTGACCCCAATGTAAAAATGCAATTGCTGCATCAATTAAAGGATAAAATCGACGTCATTCTCTGTATTTATGCCGGTGATATCGAACGAAATAAAATGCGGGCTGATTTCGGGATCAGCTATGATAACGCCGCACTTAAAACCATCGACGATCTCAGCGAACAAGATATTTCCGTGACAGCGGTTGTCATTACCCGTTATGAAAACCAACCGGCTGCCACAACCTTCAAAAACAAACTCGAACGTCGGGGAATCCGGGTCTATACTCACGGTTTCACCAAAGGATATCCTACGGATGTGGATACTATCGTCAGCGCAGAGGGCTATGGCGCCAATCCTTACATCGAAACCGAAAAACCCATTGTCGTTGTAACCGGCCCGGGTCCCAACAGTGGCAAACTGGCGACCTGCCTGTCCCAGCTTTTCCATGAGTATAAACGGGGCGTCAACGCCAGCTATGCTAAATTTGAAACCTTTCCAATCTGGAATCTGCCGTTAAAACATCCTGTAAATGTAGCCTACGAAGCCGCAACCGCCGATCTGCGCGACGTGAATATGATAGACCATTTTCACCTGGCAGCATATAATCAAAGCGCCGTTAACTATAACCGGGATATTGAAGCATTCCCTCTCGTAAAACGAATTATCGAACGCATAACCGGAAAACCCTCAATTTATCAATCGCCAACCGATATGGGAGTTAACCGGGCAGGATTCGGCATTGTCGATGATACCATGGTGCAGGAAGCCGCCAAACAGGAAATTATCCGTCGTTATTTCCGCTATGCGATCGAGTATGCAACGGGTCTGACAGAAAAAGAAACTTTAGAACGGGCAGAACTTATTATGAAGGAACTGAACCTGGAAGCGACTGATCGAAAAGTGGTTCTGCCTGCCCGGAAGGCAGCCAGGGAAGCCAGAGAGCAGAAGAAAGGAAACGACGATATATTTTGCGGCGCCGCGATCGAATTAAAGGATGGGATCATCATCACCGGCAAAAATTCCTCTCTGATGCACTCTACCGCAAGCATGACCCTGAATGCTATAAAATTTCTCGCCAAAATTCCCGATAATATCCATCTTCTGCCTCAGAATATCATCGACTCGCTTAAACACCTGAAAAAGGATGTTCTCAAAGGTAAAAAGGTTAGCCTGGATCTTGAAGAAATCCTGATCGCATTGGGAATCAGCGCAACGACAAACCCAATGGCTCAGATCGTTATCGAAAAACTGAAAGAACTAAACGGTTGTGAGGTGCATACCAGTCACATTCCCACCCCCGGCGACGCTGCCGGTCTGCGAAAATTGGGAGTCAATGCTACCAGCGATCCAAAATTTCCGACCAGCGATTTATACATTGATTAAAGTAACTACTCAACCATATAAAGTAAGTAAGTTTTATTCTCGTTCCAAGGGTCCCCGCCTGTCGGCAGACATGTCGGGCAGGCGCTGTGGAACGGCACTTAGCTCGGCTGTAGAAAAACATTAACCATCGAATTTATTCGGTGGATAGAACGGCTTCTACCTGTCATTCCGACTTTAGTCGGGTACCGAATAAATTCCCCAGAGGGACAGGCGGTTTGTGTTACGGGGCGCATCAAATCCACTCAATAAATTCCCCAAGGGGACAGGGAGTGGTTAATGTTTATATTTTTGTCTTTGGAAATAC
>JAGLWX010000339.1 GCA_023133185.1 Fidelibacterota bacterium | reverse complement strand
CCTACCTGAACAGATGATCGTTTTTCTTCGGATTCTTCACTCAGCTCAACAGATGCAAAAGTAGCCCCATGAATTCCGTCCCGGCCGGTTGAGGAACCTACGATCATTACGGTATTGCCTGCACCTTTTGATACGGCGCTTACCACTCGATCGTGTTTGACAATGCCGATAGTCATAGCGTTAACAAGGGGGTTTCCGGTATAACATTCGTCGAAATATACTTCACCCGCTACAGTAGGCACGCCCATGCAATTTCCATAATGGGCTATACCTTTTACAACTTCATCAAATAAATAACGATTTCTTGGTACAGATAAAGGTCCAAACCTAAGCGAATTCAATGATGCGATCGGGCGGGCGCCCATGGTAAAAATATCTCTTAGAATCCCTCCCACTCCTGTTGCCGCTCCCTGAAAGGGTTCAATTGCGGAGGGATGATTATGGCTTTCTATCTTAAACGCAATTGCCAGACCATCTCCGATATCTACTAATCCGGCATTTTCCTCACCAGCTTCTACAAGTAATCTTTTCCCGGTTCTGGGCAGGGTTTTCAACATTGCAATTGAATTTTTATAACTGCAATGTTCACTCCACATTACTGAAAATACGCCTAATTCCGTATAATTCGGTTTTCGACCAAGAATTTCGAGAATCCGTTCCCATTCTTCTTCGTTTAATCCATGTTGAATCGCCAGATCCAAAGTAACTTCCGGCTCTTGAATTTTAGTCATCAAATCTCCAGATATTTTAATGATTTTGAGAGGTCAATAAACGACGCCTAATTTCCTAATCTTTTTGCAGAAATACAGTAACAAATTCTTAATAAATTAACCGTGATGGAGATAATCCCAGATGATTTTTGCTAATTTTGGACCTATTCCATCGACGTTGCAAAAGTCATCAATTGAAGCCGACCGCATTTTCGAAATAGTTTTAAAATAATTCCACAACAGCTGTTTTTTCTTAGCGCCTAAACCTGGTATATGATCCAGTACAGAAGTGAGTTCTCCTTTTCCACGTAGATTTCGATGATATGTTATTGCAAACCTGTGCGCCTCATCCCGGATTCGCTGCAACAACGTTAGCGAAAGACTATTTCGTGCTAAAATCATTGGTTCCTGTTGATCAGGTAAAAATATCTCCTCTAATTTTTTCGCCAATCCAATTATCGATATTGAATCTAATCGAAGTTCTTTCAGGATTTGACTTGCAGATGAAAGCTGCCCCTTGCCACCATCGATTACGATCAGGTTAGGTAATTCATTATTTTCTTTAAGCTGGCGTGAGTAACGTCGGCGAACAACTTCCGACATCATCGCAAAATCGTCAATTCCCTTAACTGTTTTAATTTTATATCGACGGTAATCACCTTTCTGCGGGCGGGCGTTGATAAATGTTACCAGAGAACCTACCGCAAATTTTCCCTGAATGTTCGATATATCAAATGCTTCAATTCGTTTGGGCAATTCTGTTAATGAGAGGTCTCTCTGAAGCTGTTTTAGAGTTTTGGGAATGTAGTTCTCCGTTTGGCTTTTCTTTAGCAAATATTCCTGCAGATGAATCCGGGCATTCTTTTCCGCTAAACGCATCAGGCGCAATTTTTCTTCACGGGCGGGCCGTGTAATTTTGACCGAACTGCGCCGGTTATTGGTGAGCCATTTTTGCAGAATATCCTGTTCAGATGGATAAATGTTGACATTTACTTCTTCGGGGATTAATTGAGATTGATTGTAATATTGTTGAATAAAATTGCGCATAATTTCAGATTGCTCAACATCCGAAATACCTTCAAGAAAAATTGTATCTTTGCCAAGCATTTTTCCATGACGCACCCTTATGACGATTCCCACACAAATATCACCTTCAGAAAAGATATTTATGAAATCACGGTCTTTAAAATCCATGAATTCCACCGACTGTCGTTTGGCATAGTGTTGCAGTAGATTAATATTGTCACGGTATCTTGCCGCTAATTCAAACAGCAATATTTCCGACGCAGATTCCATTTTATGTTGAAGATAATTAACAACTTCCGATAAGTTTCCTTTTAAAAACGCCTCAATCTTGGAAATCATTGTATCATATTCTTCTTTGGATATTAATTCACGACAAGGTCCTTCACAATTGTGAATATGATATTGCAAACACAATTTCACATTTTTTGCGTTTACTGTTTCATTATCCAGACGAAACCTACATGTTCTGACAGTGAATGCTTTTTTAATTATTTGCAAAGTATCCCGAATTGCTCTGGCGTCGGTATAAGGTCCAAAATATTTTGAACCATCATTTATTAAGCGTCGCGTGATAAATACCCGTGGAAAGGGTTCATTGGTAATACGTATGTAGGGAAAGGTTTTATCGTCGCGCAGAAATATATTATAACGGGGACGGTGTTGTTTGATTAATGTGTTTTCAAGTATCAGCGCTTCTACCTCGGACAGTGTTACAATGAATTCAACATCGGCGATACGTTTTACGAGGCTTTGTGTTTTGGTATCTTTTGAATGAGTTTTTACAAAATAAGATTTAACGCGATTAGCCAAATTTTTGGCTTTTCCGACATAGATGATTTTGCCCTGTTTATTTTTATAAATATAACATCCCGGGTCAACAGGAGCCTGTTTTATTTTTTGAAGAAGTGATTCAGGAAAATGAGTCATCTATAGATCAATAATCTAAATTATATAACAGCGTTACTATATGATCCTGCAGATCATTTATTCTACCGGTAGGAACAGGATAATGATTAACCAGGATTGAAAAGATATATTCCCGTCCGTTTGCGGCATGAACGTATCCTGATAATGTCCGTACCCTGCCGACATATCCTGTTTTTGCAAAGACGTGTCCCACGGCATTCGAACCTTTCAATCGATTTTTTAATGTTCCGTCCACGCCACCGATCGGCAAAGAATCAAAAAACACCTTGTAATCGCTGTGATTGCGAATCGCGCGTAAGATCGTTACAATCTGGTGCGCTGTTACTAAATTGTGCCGTGAGAGTCCTGAACCATCGACAATGAACACATCGTCGGGGCTGATGCCTATTCTGCTTAACCAGTCTTTTTCCGCTTCTATGCCTTTTTTACTCGAACCAATTTCTTTCAACTCAACACCCAGCGTTTTCTGGAGTTGTTCGGCATAAAAATTTTGACTTTTTTTATTGATGGTTTTGATAATTTCCGAAAGCGGAACGGATTCATGAGTAGCGATAAATCTATAGCTATCGTAATTAAGAGCTTTAACAGGTAATTCGTCTATGTCGCTGATAGTATTGGTAGTTATACCATTATTTTTGAGTGTATATTTAAAAGCCGATAAAGTATAGTTAGTTGGATTTTCAACTGTGACCCAATCTTTTACCGTATCCGCATCCGCTTTAATTGTCCCAAAAATAGTGACGACCTCTGTGCCTGGTTTTCTGTAAAAATCTATATAAGTCGCGGAGTCCGCTAAAACAGTTGCGATTTCATTGATGATTTCCATATAATTCATTGGCGGCTTTGTTAAAATTTGAGGCTTCCCTCCTATCGAGTCGTTGGGAATTATGAACAGATCGACACAATTGTCATTAAAACAGAGTCCTCCTGTCTGTGCGGCATAATAGTACGACAAATCATCCCAGCCCCAACTGTATCCCAGTCCGATGTCATCGAAAATATTATCATCGCCGATAATTGCACCGTTGATTTTCCGGATACCCATCGAGTGCAGCGTATCCGCCCAATTCTGAAACATTTCCAACTGGTTGCCATCGTTGTGACGACCAGAAATACTCGGATCGCCGGAACCTTTGATGATTAAGTTGCCATCAAGAATTCCATCTTTAACTGTTCCATCTATATAAAGTGAAGTCTTATATCGATAATCCGGTCCTAATATAGCCAGTGCCGAGGATGTCGTAAATAATTTCATATTGCTTGCCGGCATTAATAAAGTGTGTGGATTCAGGGAATAGAGAATTTCCCGCGTTTGATATTCTTCAATATAAATTCCCATAATTGACGGTTGCAAATTGGGAGCATTTACGAGTTCATTTACCTGCGATCTGAATGATTTTACGGCTCTGTTTCGAGAATATTTGGGTGATGTGCCACTCATATTTGCATTGATCGTTTTGATATAATGCAAAGAACTGCATTGGAACATTATCAGAGGAATCACAACTCCCCAAACCCATCTGTAATTAGATTTCATAAAATTTTCCTTTTATTGACTATTTATCATTTTTCATACACTTTAAACAACATCTTCCACGACAATATAAAGTATATTGTAACTAAATAGTAGCAATTTATAGACAAGTTTACCTCACATTTTGAAATACTTTCAATTATGAAATATTTTCATCAAATTTGCAACCGGAAATAACGGAGTTTGATAATGAGTATGGTTTGTCTTCATAATGCAACAGTTTATACAGGGATCACGGTTTTACCTAAGAGCACGGTAATAATTTATGATGGTAAAATTGAGGATGTCATTACCAACGAACGATTTAAAAAACGTCAGCTTCCAAAAGATGCGTCTATTTACTATTTAAACGGAGCCAATATTGCATCGGGATTTATTGATACGCATATACACGGACTACACGGTTATGATACATCAGATGGTACAGTTGAATCAATTTTAGAAATGTCCCGGGCATTGGTCGAATATGGCGTTACCGGCTTCTGCCCTACCTTATATCCTCAGCCTGACGATGACTTTATCCGATCCATCAAAGCAGTTGTAGCTGCAATCGGAAAAGAACCGGGCGCAAAAATTTATGGGATGCATCTCGAAGGACCATTTATTTCACCAAAAAAATCTGGAGTGCTGACAGGTAAATACATGAAACCTGTTGATTTAGATTTGATGCTAAAGTATCTGAAATTGGCTGATGGTCATATCACAATTATGACTGTCGCACCTGAATTGAAAAACATGCATGACCTGGCAATTCTTGCCGGGAAAAACGGTATCGTAGTTTCTGCCGGGCATTCTAATGCTACTTATGAAAACATGCTGGAAGGAATGCAGGCTGGTATCTTACATTCAACTCATTTTTTTAATGCAATGAGAAGAATGCACCACCGTGATCCCGGTGTGGTTGGCGCAATTATGATTCATCCTAACGTATCCTGCGAGGTGATTGCCGATGGATATCATGTTCATAAAGCGGTGTTGGATTTACTGTTGCGCGTGAAACCAGTTCATAAAGTTGTCCTGGTAACAGACGCACTTAGACCAACCGGGTTAACAAGCAATAACCTTATCGCCAATAACGAAGAAGTAACCATTGAGGATGGACTTTTTAAACGTAAATCCGACGGAACAATCGCCGGGTCGGCATTGACAATGATCAAAGGTGTTCAGAGTCTTTATGAAATGGGTATCCCCCTTCAGGACGCACTACGAATGGCAAGCGCAAATCCAGCCACAGTAATAAGTCGTCAGATTGAAACAGGCTCGCTGATTCCCGGAAAAGATGCCGACGTTGTGGTTTTTGATAATGACTTTAATGTATTGATGACCTTTGTAAAAGGTGAGATTAAGAAGTTTTCGGCTTAAAGAAACTTGTCCCCTTTTCCTCCGCAGGAACATAAACACGAGATAACGCAAACCCGTTTTCGATGAAACGAAGTGGAATCAAACGGGTTTCG
>JAGLWX010000338.1 GCA_023133185.1 Fidelibacterota bacterium | reverse complement strand
ATTTCTCTCCCGTGCCAAGGAGGGGATGAAAGGGGAGGTTGATTGGAATTTTCATGAAACAAGGCTTTTTCCATTTCGGGTGAACTTTAGGGATGCCGGAGCTGCGGATTTTCCCGGTCTTGACTTTATCATCTTTCCTGATGCAGCTTTAATTATGGCAAACATTTGCTTGATCCAGCCGCCCATTGAAGATTTCTATGCCACCAACATCCGGAATATTCCGCTCGGGCTGCTTCACATCGGTGCAATTCTGAAAAAACACGATCTCCGGTTGCTCGATCTGCGTCAGGGAAAACCCCGCAAGATACCGTTTCCCGGAGAATTACAGGCTGTTGCAAAATATTACCGACCGGAGGATGCGTCTCCATTCTCGCTCTATAAATCCTACTCTCGTTTTGGTCCGAATATCAACCAAATCGCCGATCTTATTCCGGCTGAAGCCGATGTTTTTTTGATTGCCGCGCTTTTCAGCACCTACATTCATGAGGTTCTGGAGATCATTCCACTGATCCGGCAAAAAAACCATCGCGCTACCATTATTATCGGCGGTCCCGGGACATACTTTAATCCTGATACGCTTTTCGACGCCGGCGCCGACTTTGTTATTCTTGGCGAAGGCGAATTGGCTGTTCCCAAACTTTTGGATGAGCTGGAAAAAGCCAAACCAAATTTAGCCGCAGTGTCAAACCTGGTCTGGCGTTCAGATGGCGACATTAAGCAGAATCCTGTTGAAATCATCACTAATGTCAATGAACTGCCTTTTGCCGATTATGATATTCCCGGCACGCCGAAATATACGCTTTCCGGAAAGCGTCACGCTATGATAATGGCAAGCCGGGGTTGTCCTCATCGCTGTAAATTCTGCTCCATTCACCAGACTTTCGGAATAAAATATCGTCTGCGGTCTGTGGAAAATGTCCTGTCGGAAATGGAAGATAAAATCAAGAAGGGCTTTCGCTCTTTCGATTTCGAAGATGATCATTTCGGCGGCAATAAACGCTGGCTACATTATCTGTTGAATGGAATCATCGAGCGATTTTCCGATTATGATCTATCCCTCCAGGCGATGAACGGTATCACCGTCACTAACCTCGATGCGGAAGTTCTGCAAAAGATGAAGCGCGCCGGTTTTTCTTCAATTAACCTGTCGCTGGTTACACCTGATCGACAAAAACAACAGGCTCTTAGTCGTCCTTTCGATACCGCTGCTTTCACCAAAGTTGTTCAGACGGCACAACAAATCGGCTTGACCGTAACCGCCTACCTGATTATTGGATTACCCGGCGATACCGTAGAAGATAATCTTCAATCGATTCTCTTCCTGGCGTCACTGCCGTGCCTGATCGGACCGTCGTTGTTTTATCTGGTTCCCGGCACACCAATTTTTGATGAATTAGCTGCAAAGGGACAGATACCGGATTCGGAACTTTGCTATCGCTCCAGTTTTTTCCCTTATACCCGACAGGATTACAGCCGGGAATCCGCTATGACGCTTTTTCGCATTTGCCGGATCATCAACTTTCTGAAAGCCGCCAAAGACTACAACTATCAACCGGCGGAATATAATATTGAAAAGAATTCCATAATCATCCCACCCGAACTGAACGGTAAACAGAGTCAAATCACGCTGGGATTCGCTTTGCTGGAACTGCTGAAAAAAACCGGTAAACTCTACGGCACCGGAAAGAAAAAGGGGAACCGGTATCCGCTGACGGTGGAGCGTTGTGATAGTATGTTGATGGAAATGTTTTTTAAAAAAATATTTGAGTCTGCTTAAGAAAGGTTGAAATTCAAAGTGTATTAAGCATGATATAAAAAATTTAGAAACTGTTGAAACAGTTATTATATCTGATAATTTGTTGTTAACCCCCGACTTAAGTCGGGGGTTAATGATATACAATCCAATTCGTATAACCGTTTCAACGGTTTCTTCTTATAATATTTCACCTTTTTTAAGTGGGTTCATTAATGTTATTTATAATTGAGCAAGCACAACATTTGTTCTTATTCGTAGCGCAGCGCTTCAATAGGATCCAGCCGGGCGGCTTTCATGGCGGGATAGACTCCGAAGATTAACCCGATCATTAGGGAAAAGCCTACTCCCAGGAATACAGACCACATGGGAATCGTAGGCGGCAATTTCAGGGCGCCGGCAATAAGTACACCGATAAGTACGCCGAGAATTACTCCGATCAATCCGCCGATGAGACAGATGCCGATTGATTCGGTGAGGAATTGGTTCAGGATATGGCGTCTCTTGGCGCCCACCGCTTTGCGGATGCCGATCTCCCTTGTTCGTTCCGTAACCGCTACCAGCATGATGTTCATAATGCCGATTCCGCCCACAAGCAGGGAAATTCCGCATATCACCACCGCGGCAATAAAGATAAAGCCGGTAAATTGTTTCAGAGTGTCCATAATGGAGTCCTGGGTAATTACTTCAAAATCGTTTGGATCACCGGGAGGAACCTTTCGAGATACGCGCAGAATGCCGGTGATCTGATCCATGGCTTCCGCCATCTGTCCTCTGCGAGCTTTCACGGCGATATTGATTGAGCGTTTTTGACCGAAGGCTTTTGTAAAGGTGGTATAGGGAATGGCGACCAGGTTATCGCGACTGCCGCCTAAAAACTTGCCCTGTGGTTCGATCAACCCGATTACTTTGAAGCGAATACCGTCGATTTTGATATATTCGTCCATGGGATATGAAAAAGGAAACAGCTTTTCCACAACATCATTTCCCAGAATGATGACATACTCCTTGCGGTAAATCTCTTCACTGGTGAAGAAGCGACCTTCGGAAATATAGCGCCCGTTGACGTCCGCCCAGTGTTCATCGCCGCCGTAAACCAGAATATTGGGATTCGTTGCTTCGTCCCGGTATTTGATCTGTTTGCCGTAAGTAACGCTTTCACCGGAAACGGCGTCGATATAAGTTGCGCGTTTGCGGATTGCTTCCGCGTGTTTGAAATTCAGGTTTTTACGCATGCGGATTTCCCTGGGCAGGTGACCCATTCGCACTGCGGGGTATTTCTGAACCCAGAATATGTCGCCGCCCACAGCAGAGAGGGCGTTAATCATGTGCCGTTCCAGGGCATTAATAATTGACATCATACCTATCACGGACATAACGCCGATGACGATGCCAAGGGTTGTCAGAAAAGTCCGTAATTTATTGGATATTACGGTTTGCCAGGCGAGTTTAAAACCTTCGTCGAAATTCATGATTCCCTGTTATTCATATCTCAAACATTCAATGGGGTCCAGTTTAGCGGCGCGCCGGGCGGGATAGATGCCGAAAAAGAGTCCCACCAAAGATGAAAATCCAAGCCCCATGAGCACCGACCAGATCGGCACATTGGATGGGAACGGCGTAACTTTGTCGATCACCAGGGACATCAGAAAACTAAGCAAAATGGCGATGATACCGCCTACGCTGCAGATGATGATTGATTCTATAATGAACTGAAATGTAATGACTCGCTGTTTGGCGCCCAGGGCTTTGCGAATACCGATCTCTTTACGGCGTTCTGCGACCGAAACCAGCATAATGTTCATAATGCCGATCCCGCCTACGATAAGGGATAGAGCGCCGATGCCGAAAGCGGCGGTGTAAAGTCCGTTTGTCAGCTGTTTATACATATTGGTCAACATTTCCTGCTGATTGATGGAAAAATTATCTTCCTCCCGGGGCTTCAGTTTCCGGGATACCCGCATCAGGAAGTGGATCTCATCTTTGACCTGCTCGATCATTTCGGGTGACGGGACTTTGATCAGAATACGGATGCTGCGGTGAAAGCCGAAATTCTTGAAGATCGTGCCCAGCGGAACATAGACCTCTGAGTCGAGATTATGCCCCAGGATGCTGCCCCGTTTTTCCATAACGCCGATTACGGTGTATGAAAAATCACCAACCTTGATTCGTTCGCCCAGAGGATTTTTATTGTTGAATAATTTTTCTTTGATCTCATTACCGATGACGACACTTGATTTATTATGATCGATCTCGATTTGTGTGAAGTAGCGCCCATCAGCGATGCTGAATCCTTCGATGATCTCGGTTTCCATTGTGATGCCGGATACGCCTATGCTGGTCAGGGAATTGTTGCGATATTTAATATCCCGAAAGGTTCCCGATGCTGCGGAGATTGCTTCAGCGAGCCTTGAATGTTTCTTGAGATATTCGGCGTCTTTCATGGTGATGTCCGGGCGGTTGCGATATTTGAAAAAGTCGTCCTTAATGATCCAGGGATACTTGTGGACGTAAAGAGTATTGCTGCCAAGAGCGGCTATCTGGCTGGCAAATCCTGTATTTAATCCGGAGATGATCGAGGCGACGGAAACAACCGTAAGAACGCCGATGACAATGCCAAGAGTCGTTAATATGGCGCGCATCTTGTTCTGAGCCAATGCGCGCAGGGCGATCAGAATATTTTCACGGAGACCGATTATAAAAGAGATCAATTGTTTTTCACCTGTATATCTTCCGCAATATGACCATCCAGAATATGGACAATCCGGTCGGCATGATCCGCCACTATCTTTTCATGAGTGATTAGGATAATGGTGTTTCCCGCGTTGTGCAGATTATCGAAAATCGCCATGATCTCTTTACCTGTTGTGGAATCGAGGTTTCCGGTAGGCTCATCAGCCAGGATCAGCGAGGGATTATTGACCAGCGCCCGGGCAATGGCGACCCGCTGACGCTGACCGCCGGAAAGTTCGCTAGGTCGGTGGTGCATACGATCCGTCAGACCTACTTTTTCTATGGCGTCTTCTGCAATGGCTTTGCGTTTGGCTGTACTGATTCCGCTATAGATCAGAGGCAATTCCACATTGTGAAGCGCCGTGGCGCGGGGCAGAAGGTTGAAGGTCTGGAACACAAAACCCACCTTGCGATTGCGGACTTCCGCCAGTTTGTTATCATCCATTGTGTGAACCAGTTCGCCTTCTAATTCATAAACGCCGGAGGTGGGTGTATCGAGACAACCGATGATGTTCATCAGTGTGGATTTTCCTGAACCGGAAGGTCCCATGATTGAGATATATTCATTTGAATGGACCAGGAGGTCCACACCCCGCAGGGCATGAACCTCAACAGTTCCGATTTGATATGTTTTAACAATCTCTTTTAAGTTTATTAGCGTTTGCATCAGCCACCAAAATAGATGTTAAAGCGATAGATAACATTCGAGAAATCAATGTCAGGAACACCGCTGACGGTTTTACCGTCCATCTTCCAGCCGTCCTGGTTCATTTTACTGTAGAGGTAGCCAACATTAACTCCAACGGCTGCCCAGCGAAAGATATTATACCGGAAGCCGATGGTTGGGAGAGCAGTTATATACCCACAGGACAATTCGTTTTGATAATCAGTAAAACTCATTGAACTTGTATCGATGACAGTGTTATTATAACCGCCCCACAGTTCATCCCAGACAACCGGACCGCTCCATTGTTCGAATTTTAATTGAGCATTTCCGCCGCCAATCATCGTCCCGAAATAGAGTTCCGTTTTATTAAATGGGTGAAAAACCTTTTCAATCATAAATCCGCCAAAATTGATGGAGAGTGTTACCTCTTTGGCGATATCGATTGATCCGGGATTACCGGCTGACTTTACCTGCCCGTGCGCACCCAGTCCACCGATACGGATACCGCGACCGATATAGCCCCAGCCGCCGCCGCCAGACATGAATATATTTTTATCGAAAGAAGATAGACCGATTTCAGCCAGTTTATTATTGATGGCGTCAACATTTAATTCCATCATATAATAATCCCAGCCGCCGGCGCCGCCCCGGAAATAGCCGCGTTTTTTGCTGCTTTTCCAGTCCTCTTTACGTTTTTCACGCCATTCATCCCAGTCTTCGTCCCAGTCATCCCAATCCCTATTAACTTCGATTTTTGTGCTTTCTTTATCATTATCCATGATCTTTTCGTTGGAATCTTCTTCAATGGCGACGGAATCGGTGATGGCGTCAAGTTCTTTTTCTGCTTCATCAAATTTTTCCTGGGCGTTGACGATCAGCCCGCTGATCAGCAGAACCATTATCACTACAAATAAACGTTTCATCTCTTTTCCCCTTTCTCTTTAGGACTATTGGTTATTTTTAATGAACTATTATGTTTCAGTTCTTTACTAATGGCTTTATAACTTCCGGTAATAATATCTTCATCCACATCGAGACCGCTGATGATCTCGAATTGAGTATCGCTGCTGATGCCAACCTTGACAACACGCTGCTCCGCGGTTGGGTAAGTCTTCTTTTTAAATAGTTTTTTAAAAGAAAATAGAGATTGAGAATCAGCCCCTGATTTTTTATTCTTCGCGGCGTTGACCACAAAGACCACATCCAATGCTTTGGATTTTGAATTAAAAGCCTTAACAGTTTCTTGTGGCATTTCTGTCGCGGAGGACTCGTCGGCAGAATCTGCCTGAACAGGTTGTCGCACCGTCAGAGATTGGATCGGCACGACAATCGCACTGTCTCTGATATCGGTGATGATATCCACGGTTGCCGACATACCGGGACGGAAACGGTCATCCTGTCCGATAACGGAAACCTCGATCTCAAAATTGGTAACCTGCTCCTGGGTTCCCAGTCCTTTGGTCGTGGCGCTGTGAGCAATTTCCGACACGATGCCTTTGTAAGTGGTATCGGGAATAGCGTCGATCTCGATCAGGGTCGTATCGCCAATGCTGACGTTAACCACATCGGTTTCATCCACTTCCGCCTTGACTTCCATCCTGGACATGTCGGAAATAACCAGAATGACGTCTTCCTGAAAAACAGAGCCGAGAGCGATTTCACCGACCTCTTTATTAATACTGGT
>JAGLWX010000337.1 GCA_023133185.1 Fidelibacterota bacterium | reverse complement strand
GGGTTTGACTTTGCTTTTATTTTGATTTGCGATTATGACAACTCCGGCAACAACAGCCAGGATTATCAGAATAATAATTTTACGTTTGCTTTTTTTCTTCATTTACTTTCCGGTTCCTTTTAAAGTGTTCCCATGACCAGTGCCAGTTGCGCTTCAGCGATCTTTGCATCGTATTTGGTGGTGATCAGGTCGCCTTGAGCGCGTGTTAATGTTACTTGGGCGTCCAGCACTTCCAGGAGTGTCGCTGAATTGAGACGATACATTTCCTGCGCCAGGCGGAGATCCTCTTTTGCCGATTTAATATTCAATTCGTTGATCTCGATCATCTCCCGGTAAGTATTCAGGGTCAGGATCAGATTTTCAATATGGCTCTCAATTTCTATTTTCTTTTGTTCGATGCGGTCTTCATAAATATTAAAATTCAAAAGTTTTTGTTGAATGTTGGTTTTCCGGCGAAATCCGTCAAACAGGGGAAAACTGAGATTAAAGGTCAGATCGGTGTTCCACCATTTATTAAAATCTTCATAGGTGCGGGATAATTCAGGACCACCACGATAATATGAAAACGTGGAGCTAAGGGTCGGAAAACGATCACCCTGAGCGATTTTATACTGTAGAAAAGCAGAGGTTTTCTGAGCGATCAGGGAATTGTATTCTTGATTACCAATAATGGCGTTGGCAATTGCCGTTTTTTTGTCAACAAAGTCAGGCGTTTTATATTCTTCTTCGTAAATTTCAACTGATGTGTTCGGTGATTGTCCTATAGCGATATTCAAATCCGATATTGCCAACAGGATCATTGAACGTTGACGAATAACATTCAGGCGGTCGTTACCTTCGCTGACCTGGGCTTTAAAAAGGTCTTTTTTGGCAACCTGACCGATTTTATACATCTCTTCCGTTTTGACCAGCTGCTCCTGACTGTTTTTCAGGGATACTTTGTACACGTTTAATAGTCCTTTAGCTTTTAGAACGTTATAAAATTTCCCCGTAACGTTAGCAATGACGCTTTGACGCACCAAATTTTGATCGTAAATGACAGTATTCAGACTGTTTTTTGCCAAACGAATGTTGTTCCACCATTTGCCGCCATCGAAAATATTTTGGCTATAGGTAACACCGGCGGAATAGTAAAGGGTTGTTGTATCAGGTGTTATAAAGGAGGTCCCATAGGCGATGTATTCAGACGGACCCTGTGTAGATCGGTTGCTTCGAGCGCCTAAACTTACGTATGGCAGGATCGATCCGTAAGACCCTCGTACTCCCGATTTATAGGCGTTTACCTGTTTAGAGGCAATCGTAATGCCGGGATTTTTTTCCAGAGCAATATTGATACAGTCATGAAGATTTAATTTTTCCGTGCCAAAAGCAGCGGTTGTGGTTATAAGTAATGTAATTATCCAAAATTTTTGCATGGTATTTTTCCCGTTTTAAATTTTTACAAGTCCGGCTAATGCTGCTGCTGCGACAGCGTATATCAACCAGATGATCGTGATGATCCAAAATGGTTTTGATGCTTTTTTATCCAATATAATTCCTATAGCAATGCTGAAAAGGACAATTTTCCAAATTGCAAAGACATCGATGTTTGCAAAGAATCGAAATAAAAACTGTTCACTTTCCTCGAGAAGCAGCGCAAGACTTGTATAGACTTTTGTGGTTTCCTGTGAGACGATTAAAGGCGTTTTTATACCGAGGCTAACAACATCGACTAATCCCACATAGGCAGTAACACCAATCATTGTAAAATATTTTACCTCGCCACCCAATAAGAAATTGCCGACGAACAACATGACGGCTGCTAATACCAGGGCTTTGACGATGACAGCAATGGCGGTAGTAATATACTGTACCGGAGAATCCGCCTTGCTTTCCATGCGCTCGATGATTGTTTCCTTTTGAATGTCGGTCAACCGTTCGCTGGTTTCGATAAGGACTTTCTGTTCCGTTATTGCAATAGGTACGATATATGACGTAGATATTAAACTTATTATGATCACAATTAGTAGCGGGATCAAAATATCCAGCCAACTGATTTTTGTTTTTAAAGATTGAAATGCTCCGGAAGGTTCCCAGAATAATGACAATATTTTTAAAAGAATCGTTTTCTCTTGATTTTCGCTCACGGCACGGTTTCCTTTCATCAACAGGGTTTTAGAGTATAGTGTCGGTTAAAAGTTGTCAGATTAAGATTAAGGCTTCTAAATTTCTGACAACAACCGGTCTTTATGTAATTCGAGATACAATTTAGCAGCTTCGTAGGTGTTGGAGATTTCACCTGATAAAATGGCTTCTTCGATGGCGTGTTTGATGTAACCCACCGCGGGACAGGGAGGCAGCTTACAGAGTTTCATGATCTCATCGCCACGCACGGGAGACTGAAAGGCGCGCAGACGATCTTTTTCTTCAACTTCGGCAATTTTATGCACGACGCGGTCGAAATTTGTGGTATATTCGGCGACTTTATGGGGATTTTTCGAGGTAATGTCTGCCCGGCAGAGGGTAATCAAATCTTCGATGTGCTCGCCGGTATCGACACACAGGCGTCGCACAGCGCTGTCGGTAACGCCTTCTTCGGCAATAGCAATCGGGCGTAGATGCAAACGGGTCATTTTTTCAGCGTAATCCATTACTTTATTTGACATCTTCAAACGTCGGGCAAGACGTCTGACCATTCTGGCGCCTAACTCTTCGTGTCCGTAAAACGTCCAGCCCTTACCATCAATATATTTTTTGGTCTGGGGTTTGGCGATGTCATGAACAAGGGCAGTGAAACGAATCTCAAATTTATCGCTCACTTTTGCAACATTGTCCAAAACTTGGAGGGAATGACGGAAAACGTCTTTATGATGGTAACCGTTTTTCTGATCTACTCCAT
>JAGLWX010000336.1 GCA_023133185.1 Fidelibacterota bacterium | reverse complement strand
TTTGAAATCACAGGTCAAAGGTCAGTCTTCGTCCCAGCTACCCATTTTGGAGTATTTTTCAATCCGGAGTCGAATTAATTCATCAATCGGAATAGCGCTCAATTCGTCGATATTGCGCAAAATACTCTCTTTTAAAACCCTTGCGGTCTCGTCAGGATTGCGGTGAGCGCCGCCATCCGGCTCGGTAATTATTTCATCTGCAATTCCAAGGTCTTGCACATCCCGTGCGGTTACTTTCATAGATTCCGCGGCAATATTGGCTTTACCCGCATCACGATAAAGAATCGATGCACATCCTTCAGGACTGATAACCGAAAACCATGTATTTTCCAGTAAAACAAGGCGGTCACCAACACCAATTCCCAGTGCGCCGCCACTGGCGCCTTCTCCGATAATGACGACGAGAATAGGTGTTTTCAAACGACTCATTTCGAACAGGTTTTTAGCAATCGCTTCAGCCTGTCCCCGCTCTTCAGCGCCAATTCCAGGATAAGCGCCGGGTGTATCGATAATTGAGACAACGGGTTTGTGAAATTTTTCAGCCAACTTCATCGCCCTAAGCGCCTTGCGGTATCCTTCCGGATGAGGCATACCGAAATTTCTGTACAGATTGTCCTTTGTATTTTTACCCTTTTGATGACCAATTATGACTACTTTGTGTTTATCGATTGTGGCAAATCCCGTGATAATCGATTTATCATCGGCAAAATTGCGATCACCATGGATCTCAATAAAATCAGTGCAGATTTTCTCCAGGTAATCATTAGTATAGGGACGTTCGGGATGCCGCGCCAGCTGAACACGCTGCCAGCGATTCAAATTTGAATATATCTTTTTTATAAGTTTGCGGAGTTTCTCTTCCAGTCTGCGAATTTCATCATCCAAATCGACGCCGTTTACCGAGGATAGTTCTCGCATCTCCTCGATCTTCTGCTCGAGCGCAAAAATTGGTTTCTCAAAATCAAATGTTAATTTAGTCATAATATTCCGTCTATATATTCAAAATGGCTTTTAATATAATTTCCACATCAAGAAATAGAGAATGGTTTTGCATATAATAATATTCGTAGTTTTGTTTGTCAATCTCATTGGGTTGGTGGGTTTCCTGCAACTGGAAGAGTCCCGTAAGCCCCGGTTTACAGCGCAGACGACGGATATGCGGATTAGCAGATAATAATTCACTGCCGACTATACTCATATCGCCTTTTATAATTGAAAACAGGAGGGGAAATCGCTCAATGGTTGGATGGGCATAATTACCGTTTCGTTTTTTAAATATCAATCCCGAAAATAATGTCCCCTCCTTACCTATAAACTTCTTCCGGTTGAAGTGATATCCGGTCGCTAAGGCATAAGTGATTATAATCGGTGACAACACAATCAATCCTAACAGGGAAAACACAAAATCAAAGACTCTTTTAGAAAAACGATTACCCATTCTGAAAAAATTATATTCCACTTCAACCAGGGGAATATCTTCTATTTTTTCAACGCTGGATTTACCTATGATATAATCCAGATGTTTCGGGACAATCTTAATATTTACGCGTATTTTTTTATTTCGATCAAGGATATTAAGGATATCATCATTACTGAACTGGTCGGTTGTAAAAATGATTTCAGTGGCTTTATGAATCCGGATAATTTCACCGAGATCATCTATAACACCAAGAAAAGGAAAACCAAAGGTTCGTTTCACCGCAAACTTTTTATCAACAAAGCCAAGAATTTCAAAGCCGTGCTCGATATGACTCTGTAATTTCTTAGCAATTCGTTCGCCCTCATCACCGGTTCCGGCAATGATCGTACGTCGTGACAACAACGCTCTTGACAGTGGCGACTTTGGTGAAATAATCCGTCTTCGTTGCAGATATAGTAAGAATATCCTCCACCCCGGTAAAAAGAGCATGACAATAATAAAACTCCAGACGATCAAATGAGGTGAATAGATGAAGCCCTTAAATATAAAGATAAAGATCAATGATGATAAAAAACTTATCAAAGATGCTATAGCCGCTCTCGAATACGACAATTCCCTGCGGTCATATAAACCGATCGTATAGCCGGTTCCCAGCCACAGTAAAACGTAAAATATCAGCATCGACATCAGTACTGAATAATCGGGCAGAGGTTGCAATTGCAGTTGATGAGCAATTAATATCGCCGCTGTGACAGCAACTCCGTCAACCAGCATTATAATATGTTTCCGGAAAAAACGTCCTATTAAGGATATGAAACCTCTCGTAAGAATTCCAAATTGAAACAATATATCCAGAAAAATGGAAGAACTCTTGCTGAAATGTTTTTTAACAAAGATATCCATTGCTTTATAAAACGTGATAAAATTATCAAAACTGGCAGATTTTGCGCTTTCGCCCTGATAATGGATTATTTTGGTATAAGGAACGTAGTAAATCTTCCAGCCAGCTTCTTTTATGCGATAACAGTAATCCAGATCTTCACCGTACATAAAAAATGTTTCATCGAGACTCTTAATTTTATCCCAGACTTCCCGCCGAAACATCAAAAAGGAGCCGCTTATCGCATCGACTTCTATTAATTGGTCAGGATCGACATAAGTAAGGTTGTATTTGCCAAACATTTTCACTTTAGGAAATAATCGGCTCAATCCAAGCAATTTGGGTAATGCAACAAACGGCGTCGGAAAACTTCTTCGACAGGCTAACTGGAGCGTTCCATCGGCATTTAAAATTTTACAACCGGCAGCGCCTGCATCCGGCACAGATTCAAAAAAGTCAATCATAGTACTAATCGTATCTTCCTGAATCATGGTATCCGGGTTCAGCAGAAGCAAATAGTCGCCTTTTGAAATCTCCAGTCCCTGGTTACATGCAGCCGCGAATCCCCGGTTAGTGTTATTTTCAATTAATTTAATATCGGGAAATTTATATTTGATAATTTCATTGGTGCCATCAACGGAATCATTATCGACTACAATGATCTCATGCTCGATATTACTCAGGGAATTTTTCAGCGACAGAATACTCTGCTGGAGAAATTCTTTCACATTATAACTGACGATAATAACCGATACTTTCATCAGTTCAATCTGCCTAATATACTTAATAATTTAAGTTTCCACACCATAAAGACCGCTTCATAGACAATGCTTTTTGACATCTTCGAATGACCCTCGGATCGTTCTATAAAAATGATGGGCACTTCAGTAATTTTAAATCCTTTCTTCCATGCCCGGAAATTCATTTCGATTTGAAACGAGTAACCGGAAGATTTTACTTTGCTAAGATCGATCGCTTCGAGAACATCGCGATGAAAGCATTTAAACCCGGCAGTAGCATCTTTGACCGGCATACGTGTCACAATTCGTGTATATTTATTGGCGCCGTAACTAAGTAATAATCGCTTAATAGGCCAGTTGATAACATTAACGCCCTCGCTATAGCGGGAACCAATCGTCAGATCGGCGCCTTTTTTACAAGTTTTAATCAATCTGGGAACATCATTAGGATTATGAGACAAATCGGCGTCCATTTCCAGAATGTATTTGTAACCCCTCTCAAGCGCCCAGTGAAATCCCCTTATATAGGCAGTCCCGAGCCCAAGCTTGCCGGAACGTTCTATTATAAAAATATGTTCATTCTTTTTTTGCAAATTTTTGACAATATCACCTGTACCATCCGGACTATTATCATCAATGACCAGAATATGCAGATCAAGATTAAGCGCCGTAAGTTTGTCAATCACTGTCGCAATATTGTCTTTTTCATTATAAGTCGGAACGATGACTACTGTTTCCACTATGTTGTTCCCTTCATCATTGTCAGCGCTTCAATTATTGAGTAGAAATCCACCTGAAGTTCTTTAGCTGTTTTTTCACATATCAACCCAGCTTTAAACGGTCGGGGAGCCAATTGGTTCAATGCGCGGGTTGTTGTTGTCCTGATAAGCGTCGGATCCAATCCGAAGATACCGGCAATTTTCAGGGCAAACTCGAACCGGTTGATATAATCTTTGCCGGCATAATGATATAATCCCTTCGCATCAATTCCAATAATCCGGTTAATTACCTGAGCCAGTCCATAGCTCCAGGTTGGATTGCCGAACTGATCATTTACGATTGATATAGTCTCAAAACGGGATAATTTCTCAACCACCCACCGAACAAAACTCGCTTTTTGCAGTTTGGTATTTCCAAACAAGACATTGGTTCGGATAATTGCCCATGGAATTTGAGAATCTTTAATCAAATTTTCCGAATCCAGTTTTGTCTGACCGTAATAATTGATTGGTTTTGGCGGTTCATCCTCGGCGTACGGACCTGCGCTTCCGTCAAAAACATAATCGGTGGAAATATGGATCAGTTTTCCTCCCATTTTTGATAGAGCTGAAATTAGGTGTTGCACACCTCCGGCATTTACATCCCAGGCGGTTTTACGGTCACGTTCAGCGCCATCCACATCGGTATATGCAGCACAGTTCACCACAATCTGAGGCTTCCTTTGTTTAATTATCTCAAGTACCCGTTGTTCGTTCATGATATTCAACTTTTCATAAACTATGGAATCAGAATATTGAAGGGTGTCATGCACGTCACATGCAATAATGTCATGTGTTCTGGATAACAACCTGACGCACTCTTCTCCGAGCATACCATTCGCACCGGTAATCAAAACAACCATTATTCTATAATTTATAACC
>JAGLWX010000335.1 GCA_023133185.1 Fidelibacterota bacterium | reverse complement strand
CCGGAAATTCTGGACATATATTTCTGAATTTGCGCCGATGAACAGGCGCATTCATTATTCGGATCCGTACTGTACCCGCAAGGACATGGATTCATGGCGCCGACAAGAATAAAATTCGCCGGATAGGACAGAGACATTTGTGCCCGGCTGATTGTTACCATACCGTTTTCCATCGGTTGGCGTAGTACTTCCAGAACATTTTTCTTGAATTCCGGCAGCTCGTCTAAAAATAAAACCCCATGGTGACCAAGACTCACCTCGCCAGGGCGTGGAATCTTGCCACCGCCGACCAAAGCAGCGTCCGAAATTGTATGATGAGGAGAGCGAAAAGGTCGGGTGGCGATAATACCTTCTCCCTGCGGCACAAGGCCCGCAACCGAATGAATCTTCGTTGTTTCCAGCGCCTCTTCAAGGGTCAGATTGGGTAATACCGACGGAAAGCGTTTGGCGAGCATGGTTTTTCCGGAGCCCGGAGGACCGATCATGATAATATTATGTGAGCCGGCAGCCGCCACTTCGAGCGCCCGCTTTGCGTGTTCTTGTCCCTTCACATCGGCATAATCCAGGTCATATTTCCGTCTTTCCTCAAAAAGGTCTTGTACATTCACGCTAACCTGAACTGGCACAAAATTTCCATTTAAAAAACTAATGGCTTCCTGTAAGGATTTTACACCGATTACGGAAAGACCGCCTGCGATAGCAGCTTCTCTGGCATTATCCTCCGGTAAAATAATTCCTTTTATACCAGAATCATTTATGGATACCGAAATAGGCAGAGTGCCTTTTATCCCCCGCAATGAACCATCAAGAGATAATTCCCCGAGGATGACATAATCGTTCAGCAAATCAGGTGATACTATATTTGCCGCGCTTAGAATTCCTATGGCAATCGGCAGGTCAAAGGCGCTACCCTCCTTCCGGATATCCGCCGGCGCCAAGTTTATCACAACCTTATTGCTGGGAATATAATATCCTGTGTTTTTAACCGCAGACATGACCCGTTCCTTGCTTTCTCTAACGGCGCCTTCTGGTAATCCGACAGTTATAAAACGCGGTAGCTCTGCACGACCGAGATTGCATTCCACGTTCACTATATATGCGTCAATGCCCAAAACTGCGGCACTCTTGACAAGCGAAAATCCAGGCATAATGTTTAGTCCTCTTCCGTTTACAAAATGTTTTGTGAATATATCGGTTTTTAAAATTTGTTCCAACCGATAAATCAGAACCGCTATTGGTAAAACCCAAATTGCCTAACTATGATATTGCCGAATGGCTATGGAATTGGGATTAAGACAACCCAATTTATCGCGCAAATTAAAATCATCGTGAATAAAGATCTCTATAGAGAAAAAATTGTTTTTAAGATTTAACCTCGGCAATCTCTTTCTCAATTCGCCCGCAGATATTATCACGATGAGATTTGGCTGCTAACTTAACAGCATTTGTGATCGCCTTGGCTTTTGAACGTCCATGCGCTTTTATCACAATTTTTTTAAATCCAAGCAGCGGCGCGCCTCCGTATTCGGAGTAATCGGTCAGCTCTTTCAACTGTCGAATGCCGCTTGAAAGGGCAATAAGCCCGATTCGCCAAATAAACCGGCGCTTGAAGGCATATCGACCAAGATGGGAAACCGTCTCAGCAATTCCCTCCATGGTTTTAGTAACGATATTTCCGACATATCCCTCGGTAACGACGACATCCGAGAGCCCCATCATAATATCATTACCCTCGATATTACCTATAAAATTCACACCCGGAAGTTCTTCAAGAATTTTATAAACCCGCGAAAGTATTTTACCGCCTTTGTACGATTCTTTGCCAATATTCAAGAGCGCCACGGTTGGATCCTCTATTCCTTTAATATCGGATGCATATATCTTTCCCATTAACGCAAAATGAACCATGTCTTCTGCAGAACAGTGAATATTTGCGCCGACGTCCAGTAATAGCGAAAAATGATCCTTGCGCTTCTGTGCGTTTCTCGTTGGATAAACAGTAGCTATCGCCGTTTTTCGAATCCCTGTGATACGGGGAATATTTAATGAAGCGGAAAGCACGTATGCTCCGGTATTTCCCGCCGATACTAATCCCTGCGCTCGTCCGGCGGAACATAATTTAGCCGCCAGCACCATTGATGCCTCCGGCTTCCGCCGAAGAGCCTCGCTGGGTATGTCATCCATTGTTATCATATCATCCGTATGAACGATTTCAAGTTGTTCGCGGCAATATTCTACATTTTCCAATATAGCCTTTATGCGACGTTCATCGCCAACCAGAATAACATTTACCGGTGATTCAACTGTGGCATCGGCGGCGCCTTTAATAATTTCGTCGGGTGCATTATCCCCGCCCATCACATCAACGGCAATAACTGTCTTTTCGTTCATCTCAAGAGTTTTATTCATATATAAATATACACCTTTTGTTGAATCATAAAAACTTATTTTGACATAAGAGCCTGCAGGTTCCGTCTAAACCGATCAAAGCGCAGTAGTTTAACAGAACTGTTTGTAAAAATTCTCTTAAATTCTTCTTCTGTAATTTCCAGCCACTCGTTCAAAGATCTCTCAATTAATAAAAGTCGATCTATATACTTTGTTTCGTTCGTGTTTTTTGCCCACTTTTGATTCCACGGACAACACTCCTGGCAGACGTCGCAGCCGAACAACCAATTATTCAACAATTGCGCTTCTCTGCTTGTAAAATCGCCCTTCTTCTCTATTGTCAAATAGGAAATGCATTTCCGGGAATCTATCAACCCCGGCTCTATAATTGCGCCGGTTGGGCAGGCTTCTATACATTTCGTGCAATTGCCACACAATTTTTCAGTTTCATTAGATTGTTTTGCCGGAATATTTAAGATCAGAACGCCAAGAAAACAATATGACCCGATATCATTTACTATCAAAGACGAATTTTTCCCAATCCAGCCCAAGCCCGCCTGAGCAGCAAAAGCTCTTTCAATTACCGGTCCGGTATCGACGTACACTTTACCAATAATCCCTGGTTCCATTTCCTCTAATGCAGATAATATATTGAGAAGTTTCTTTTTAACTATTGCGTGATAATCGCTGCCAAGAGTATATCGGGAAATCCGGGGGTTATACAAAGGAACATCAAAATGATTAAAATAATTATCCGCCACTACCAGCACCGATTTTACCCAAGGAAATCTTTTTCGAATATCCAATCTCTTTTCGACATTTCGCTCCATCCATCGCATGTCGGCATGATACCCGGCATTTATCCATTTCTTAAAATGCATTATATAAGCAGGTTTCAATATCGGGTCCGAAAACCCACACGCCGCAAAACCTTCTTTAAAAACAATCGTGCGTATCTGCTCGGCGCTAATCATAACCAAATATACAAACCACCGCTGTTGATAAAAATCTGTTTATCTAAAATTCAATTTGTATAAAATCCTATAAAAAGGTTATATTTCACAATAGAAATGGAGGTTTAATGGGCGATTTAAGCGAACTTTTCCGCAACGAGCAAAAAACAGAATCAAAAACAGAACCGAAAAGCGAACCAAAACCTTCAGATGGAAAGAAAAAAGTTCTTTTCATCTGCACGGGCAACTCTGTCCGCAGCCAGATGGCTGAAGCATTATTGAAAGCTCATGCCGGAGATATATTTGATGTTCACAGCGCCGGTATAACTCCTGCCGGAGTACATCGTCTCACCAAACAGGTAATGGCGGAAATCGGCATTTCCATGGAGGGGCATCACTCAATTCATGTAAATGAGTACGCCGACACAGAATTTGATTATGTGATTCCGCTCTGTGAGGTTGCCGTTTTAAGCTGTCCCGATTTCCCCGGTGAATCTAAACGAATCAACTGGTATATTGACGATCCTATACGTATTCTCGGCGATGAAGAACGTAAATTGATGGCGTTTCGAATCACACGTAATATTTTAAAACAAAAAGTGAAAACGTTTATAAGCGAAAACGGATAATATCGAGTAGGGTAAAGCAAGATTAATTAATCTTGCTTTATCCCTCTCACAGAACCGTGCGTACGGGTCTCGTACACGGCTCATGCTAAATCTTATTTGACAAGTTGCACAACATAGGTTAC
>JAGLWX010000334.1 GCA_023133185.1 Fidelibacterota bacterium | reverse complement strand
AAGTCCTTGCAACTGATCACCCGCCACAGTTGGGTAATGTACCCGACCAGATCATCGGAATGATGGGCAGTTTCAATTCAATAAATTTGAATGCTTTTCTCACTGAGCAGGATGGTGATGATATCGAGTGGTCATACCGTTTTGAGAATGAAGCGGGAAGCAATTCGGCGCCAGGTTGGTCAGTCAATGCTGCGAATTATGAACTCTCCATGTCATTGACAGCCGCAGTAAGCGCCAGGGGAGAAGCAATGTTATCCGACAATCACCTTTTGGGAGCTTTTGCGGTTGATCCGGATTTACCTGTTTCTGAATGGGAATGCCGGGGAGTTGCCAGTCCGACCAGTACGATGGACACCTGGCTCTATTTTATGACTATTCATGCCGATGTGAACGGTGAAGAAATCCGGTTCAGATATTTCGATAGCAGGACAACCGATATACTGGCTGTTGCGGAAGAATTAACCTTCACTTCAGATATATCTTATGGTGAGCCGACAAATCCTTATATTCTAAATGCCGGTTATATCGCAGTAAATATTTCCACCGATAATATTGCCCAAATAGATATTGTTGACTCAACCTGGTCAGGTAATGAGCTCGTTAAGTTTTATGCCCGTGATCTGAATACATTGCGGGGTTACGCCGATTCCACAGCTGTTTCGTTTACAGTTTTGCCGGATTATCAGCCGCAGGTTAGGGGAATTCCTGATCAGACGGTGGAAATCGGTTCACCATTCAGCACATTTGACCTGGACGATTTTGTGACACTTTATGACAGTGATGCGATCACCTGTAGTTACAGCGGGAATTCCGTCTTAAATGTTTCAATCGGGGCAGGTAATATCGTTACGATAACTTCATCGAATTCAAGCTGGACGGGTTCCGAGACGATTACCTTTACCGTTACCGATAATACTGCCATTGGGTTATACGATTCAGACGAAACCGTTTTTACAATTCGTCCTGAGGATCATCGTCCGCAAGTTCTGGATATTTCGGGACAAATCACCGGTTCGGGAGGAACTTTCACGCAAATCCATCTGGATAATTACCTGACTGAACTCGATGGAGATACTATTGACTGGAGTTATCGGTTCAGCCTGCCTGATACTCCTGATAATGATCCCAACTGGACGGTCAACGTTGCTGCTTTTGAACTGTCTATGACCTTGACGGGAGTTGTATTTTCAAGAGATAAGACTGCAAGCGGAAATCAGCATATTCTGGCGGCTTTTGCCGGAGAAGATTGCCGGGGAACTGCAAAAGCGGTTCAAATGGGAGACACATGGCTCTATTTCCTGAATGTTTATGCAAATTCGAATGGTGATACGATTTCATTCCGTTTCTATGATACCCGGACACAGATGATTCTGCCGATTCAGCAGAGTTTTATCTTTAATGCCGATGCTGCGATTGGAAATCCGCAACAATCGGCTGATTTATACGCCGGGCTCTTAAAAGTAGATATTAACGATTTGAATCGAGCGCAAATACAAATCATAGATTCGGATTGGACAGGTATAGAAAAGCTCTGGTTTATTGCTGAGGATGTCGGCACCGTACATAATTACGCAGATTCGACAGAGCTCAGTTTCACCGTGTTGCCGGATCATGTACCCTTAGTGGCAGGTATCCCGGATCAGATCATTGAACAGGGAGATGTCTTTCAGACATTTGATCTGGATGATTATTTGACGGAACTGGATGATGAAGGAGTTTCCTGGTCCTACTCCGGTAATATCAATCTAACTATAAACATCGATGCATCGAATATCGTTACGGTTTCCGCAGGGGGTAGTTGGACCGGTAGTGAAACAGTTGTTTTTACGGCAACCGATAATACTGTCAATCAATTATCAGATTTGGATTCCGTAACATTTACCGTTTTGCCTTATGATTATCCACCGGAAATCAGCAATATATCGTCTCAGACAATCGGACTGAACGGGCACTTTGATCCAATAACCCTCGACGATTACCTGATTTTAAAGGACAGTGATGGAATTCAATGGTCGTTTCGATTTTCGGAACCCGATACACCGGAAGGTTCACCGGATTGGAATGTAACCCCGGCGGAATTTGAACAGTCAATGACAGTAGTTGCCAGTGTTCAATCAAATGGTGATTTAGCCGCAGGCGGCTCACACGTACTCGCAGCATTTTCAAATGACCAGTGCCGGGGAGTTGTAGATCCAATACCGATTGGTGATAATTATTTATATTTTCTGACAATTTACTCAAGCAACAATACAGATGATATCCAACTGCGCTTTTATGATGGAGATTTAAGAGAATCATTGCCGACAGACCGGCAGTTTACTTTCAGAGCCGATTCTATTATTGGATCAGCGTCGTCTCCGGCGGAAGTTGTTGCCGGATATTTAAAACTGGAAATAAGTTCAAACTCAACCGCAACGATATGGGTTAGTGATTTAGACTGGACCGGGACTGACGAAGTAGATTTTATTGCCCGGGATATGGGCTCTTTGCATGAATATGCCGATACACAACAGGTCAGTTTTACAGTATTAAATGACCATCATCCCCATTTACTCGGAATACCCGATCAGACGATCGATGAAGGCGGGCAATTTTCGGCATTCAATTTAAATGATTACCTGACTGAACTCGATGGAGATTCAGTGTTATGGACAACCAGCGGGAATTCCGAGCTGTTGGTACAAAGCAACGCAGATGGGGAGGTTCTGATTACTGTTCCTGATGAAAACTGGAATGGTTCTGAGCAAATCATTTTTACAGCAAATGATTTTACGGATTTTGCACTGTCGGGAAGTGATACCGCTGTTTTTACTGTCAGACCGGTAAATGATCCGCCTGTTATCAGTGATATTTCCAACGCTGAAATAGATGAAGATGATACGCTCCGTGTTGTAATCAGCGCTATAGACCCGGATAGTGACGAGTTGGATTTCCAGCTGTTTTCCACAAGTAATGAAATTTCATTGGTTCTGGCGGATTCAATTTTAAACGCTATACCTGCCGGTAACTGGTTTGGAACGTCAGAGATTAAAGTCCGCGTCAGTGACGCAGAATATTCCGACAGTACATCATTTACCCTTGTCGTAAATTCGGTAAACGATGCGCCAGTGATCTCTGCAATAAGCGATACGAGTATATATGAAGATACTTTCCTCAAGTTGCTTGTGACCGTTGTGGATATTGAAGGCGAATCATTAACTGCTTTTGCCTATTCGGATACATCCTCAATCACAGTTAGGGCCGCCGATACTACAATATCCATCAGGCCTCATGCAAACTGGAATGGATCATCTGTCATTACATATTACGTGCACGATGGACAGGATACAAGCTCAGTGAGTTTTACATTAACTGTAATACCGGTTAATGACAGACCGGTAGCATATGCCGGACAGGATTTGACAGTTCTGCAAGGGATGCAGGTAAAACTCGATGGCAGCAGTTGTTATGATGTAGATAGTGATCAACTGATCTATTGCTGGAAAGCACCGGATATTCTCGAACTTGCGGATACAAGCTCGGTACAAACCAGTTTCATTGCTCCGGAAATCGATAGAGATACCGTCTATATTATTGAACTCAATGTCAGTGATGCGGAATTTACATCCGTCGATTCCCTGGAGATTAACGTACCGATGATAACAGTGGACAATTTGCTTCCCGATATACCGGCAGATTCGGTTCAAATCGGTCAGGATCTGACGCTTACCATCTCTTTTCCCGATTTCTTTGTTGTTGATTCGGTCAGTCTGAACTATAATAACGGTTTTGGATTCGTGTCGATTCCGATGACCGCATCTTCATTACTTAAAAAAACGCAAGGAAGTGAATTTAAACATACACATGGTTCAGTTGCTTATTCTGCGGAAATCCCGGCTGAATCAATTAGTTATACCGGATTGGTTTATAATATTTATGCGGTTGATGTAAACGGAAGCAGCTTACAAACTGAAACGGTTAATATCAGTGTGAACTTTCCGGCAAATACGATAACGACTCATCTCGATCAAAGTGCGTATCCGGATGGATTGCCTAAAAATGTATGGCGTCTTATCTCTTTACCGGGACTTATTGAAAATTCATCAGTAGCTGCTGTACTTTCAACTACCCTGAACGGGAAACCGGATAACCGTAAATGGCAAATTTACCAATGGGACGGCTCGGATTGGAAAACGCCGGATACTCTGGAAACATGCAATGGATACTGGATTCAGCAAAAGGTTGCCGGTAGTGTTCATTTCTCAGCGGGTCAGGGAAGATCGGTGGACTTGAATGGCGTTGTAACTGAATTACTATCCGGCTGGAACCTCATTTCTTCGTCATATCCGTTTTTAGTTTCCGTAGATCTGGATGACCAGACCTTCTCGGGTCCTTATCAGTATGGAAATTATGACGGTGAAGGGTGGGGGGATACGCTTGCATCTGTCTATAAACCCTGGACAGCATACGCAGTGTTCAACCGTACCGACGAAACTCAGTCTCTTCGGATTGATCCGTTGGTAAATTCGCAAACAGTTTTAAAAAAGGAAACGGGCAATGGCTGGGAAATGAAAATTGCGGCAAGATCGGGACAGTATAGTGACAAAGGTAATAAGATTGGTCGTCGTGAGTGTGCATTGGAGAAAATCGATATATTCGACCAACCTGAACCACCGAATGTTGATGGATTTATCTCTGTTTATTGTCAACAAACTGAGGATTTTGGTTGTTTTACGCAACTCTCTGAGGATTATCGTGCAATGGATGAAAGCGGTCAGATATGGGATTTGGAAATTACGTCAAATAAATGTCCCGGAAATGTTCAGTTGACGTTTACCGGAACCGGCGAGTTATCGGGTGAACAGATTTGGCTTGTGGATGTTCAAACCCGTGATATTTTGAATCTTCCATTTTACGAAGAGACACACTATCAGATCAGACGGGAATATGAAAAATATCCATATCATTTGAAGATTGTAAGTGGACGGGAAGATCAAATTGCCGGTTTAATTGAAAGTGTATTAGACCTCTATCCGTCTAAATTTGCGCTAAAACAAAATTATCCGAATCCGTTCAATCCCAGAACATCGATTCGGTATTCAATAAAAGAACCGACCCATGTAAAGATTATTGTCTATGATATGTTAGGTCGCAAAGTCTGTACGTTAGTCAATAAATATTCAGATTTAGGAAGCTATACAATTACCTGGGATGGCAAGAATGACCTGGGACGGTTGGTAAGTTCAGGTGTGTATCTTTATGCAATTCAGGCGGGTGATTTTCACCGGGTACGCAAAATGATTTTGATTAAATAGGGTTGGAGAAGAAATTATGTCACGGATTTTAATATCACTATTATTATGTTCAGTATTAATAATTGCCCAGGATTCAACAGATACTGTTGAAAGCATTACCCGGGATTCTACAAATATTGATGAAAGCAGAGAGCAGGTATTAAGCCCTAATTTTGCCGCCGATTCTCTGTTGGCTATATTTTCATCAACAGAGCAGGATACAAGCCAGATGAAACTACTGGACAAATCTAAAATAATCCTGAGGCAAGGGAAAGATTTTGTCCTCGATCATCGAAAAGAACTTGGTGTCACTGCCGGTTTTGGTGTTTTGATGATTTATTTTATTGCTGAAATTATGTCGGAGGAGGAAAAACCCGATCCCGAAATAGGATATCCGCCCGATTGGCCGGGGAAATGAATTAAGGACTAACAAAAAGGGCAGACCAAGCGATCTGCCCTTTATTATTTTCGTTGCCTACCGAATTCAGTTGCGTCGGGAGTGAGTTCCTGATGGTTTTTTATTGCAACTCCTAATCATCCTTCGATGAACTCAGGATGACAAGACAATGAACTCAGGATGAAAGGATAATGAACTTGCAATGATAGGACAATGTCACCCTGAGTAGGATCGAAGGGTTAAGTGTGTGACTGTCTTCGGTTGAGGGATTATCCTTCCCCGCCTGCTCCCGGAGGACGGGTAGGCCCGCCTGAAAGAGCTGTCGGGCAGGGATGACAGGACGATGTCACAGGTGTTGCTATCACTTAACTCAAGCCGGTAGGGAAGTTGTGCGGAATTGAGTATTTGTCAGATCGGCTTAAGTCAAGTGAATTTGGAAGGCTTTATCACAACTCCTGATCATATGTGTCACATCACAACCCCGAGACAAAAATGTAAACATTAACCACTCAATTTATTGAGTGGATTTGATGCTCTCGGCAATACAAACCGCTTGT
>JAGLWX010000333.1 GCA_023133185.1 Fidelibacterota bacterium | reverse complement strand
CACTTAGTAGTTGAATTCACGAATAATAAAACTAAGCAAAAAGGCAACATTAAAAAAAGGTTTACTTGATGAACCAAGAATATTAATAGATTTTGAACAAGTTGAATCTCTAAATGGTAGAATCATTGATTTTAAAAATATTGTTGTGGAGCTAGGTTCCGATCGGATAGAATTTGGAGATTGTGATTTTCTTACAAATAAACTTCGTCCTTATTTGGGCTATACAATTTTAAATAATCCCGAATTAAAGTTAATTGGAACAACTGAATTTATTCCATTTGATATTCGTAATAAAAAGAAAACAATGCCTGAATATATAAGATATTTGCTTCTCTCAACTGAATATTTGGAAAAGAGCATATTCTTAATGAGTGGTAAAGAACATCCAAGAATTACATCAATTGATATTCTAAATATTAAAATCCCATTACCAAAATATTCCATTCAAGAGCAAATAGTAAGAGAAATTCAACAAAGAGAAGTCAAGTCTGAAAAAGCACTTGAAGAAGTAAAAAGACTTAGAAAGAAAATTGATGATTTGATTTCAGAAGAATTATCAAAAATTGAGAATAATAAGGAGTAAAGAAATGAAAGTAGTTGAGTTTTTAGCAATAGCAGGTGCCATGGCTTGGCTGCCTCATCTTATTTCTTTCTTTCGAGATCTATTTACTAAACCAGTTGTGAGCATTATTACCGCTAAAACAACCGAAGTTGGTTTTTCTACATTTGGTCCAATCCTCAATATCCGTCTCGCATTCTCTGTTAAAAATCGAGATGTCACAATCTCTGGAATCCATTTCCATTTAAAACATGAAAGCGGTGAAACTCAGTCGTTTTTTTGGCAAGGTGTTATTCAGGAGCTTTTCCGATTAAAGACTCCAGATGATGAGCAAATACCATATGAAAAAGAGCATAACGTGTTAGCGATTAAGTTGCTTGAAAAAGATGTAGAAGAAAGACTGATTCGATTTCAGGAACCCAAATATCATGAAAATAAAGATGTGTATGAAAGTAAGGCTTTCAAAAAGCTGATTCACTTACGAGAAACCAATACATTTGATGGTGATGAGTTTTTACGTTCCGAAGAGATGAAAGATTTAATTCAATACATCAAACAAGCCTTTTCCTGGAAGCATGGCAAATATGAAATTACCTTCCAGATTGAATCATATGACAAGTTCACTCTCACCGACAATAAATATGAGTTTTTCCTTTCACCGCTAGATGTTGAGGCTCTAGAGAAAAACCGGGATCTTATTGAGCCTTCTTACCGAGAGACATTTGCACCAGAAGACGCAGAAAGTAAATTAGAGTTTAATTGGAATTGGCGATATCCTGCTTTAAAGAAGGTAATCTAACACTCGCTGCTACGGACGCCAATAGCAAGTGGCGTAAATTCGCAAGTTTGGAGCACGAATAAATATTAAATTTGAAGAAAAATGTAACGATAAAAGCGCCGTTGAGCTCATCCATTAGATTTTTAAAACAACAATAAGCGAAAATATTTTTATTTTGAGGCAAACAGGAGTTGCCTGCCCGATGCAGGCGGGATCTAAGCCATCTATCTGGAATTTGCACGGCTTTGTATTCTTCTGATAATCAGTAATGAACAGGTGGAATATTCAGCTTATTGCGGCTTAATTTCAATGGACATCATTCCGGATTAACAGCAGCGCTGCTAGCGACAACAAGCTCTTTTATGTGGTTACTCATCGTTTGTCTGTTAGGTAAGTAAATATTAAGAATATTACTTGTAGATAACCATATTACTATGTATCTTCTATGTAGATACATTATTTGGAGGTCAATATGCAAACAACAATACAGAAATGGGGCAACAGTCTGGCAATCAGGATTCCAAAATCTTTTGCATCCGAAACGAAAATAAATAATGGAACCAAAGTTGACTTGTCAATTAAAAATAATCAGTTAATCATAGCGCCGATAATAAAAGAAGAATATACTTTAGATGCATTTCTTTCGAAAATTAATGATTCAAATATTCACAACGAAATAGACTTTGGAGAACCGTTAGGAAAAGAATTAATCTAATGAGTTCTAATTATATACCTGGCAGAGGGGATATCGTCCGGTTAGATTTTACTCCGCAAGCGGGACACGAACAAGCAGGTAAAAGACCCGCAATAGTGATTTCTCCTAAAAGTTATAACTTTAAAGTTGGATTGGCCTTATTTCTACCGATAACAAGTAAACAAAAAGGCTATCCTTTTGAAATAAAACTACCAAATGATTTACCAATTTCAGGCGTTGTACTTTCAGATCAAATAAAGAGTTTGGATTGGAAAATCAGGAAAATAAAATATATATGTACTGTTCCTGAAAAATACTATCTGGAAGCAATAAAGAAATTATTTGTACTGATCAAATAAATTTAGCCGCTAATAAATAAAAGATTGATACGACGTTTCTGTCGTAATCAATACAAGGTTCAAGAAGTCCGGATTTCAGCGATCAACCTTCACTCGACCGAAAAACAAAACGCTGCCGGTTAGTTTTTTCGTTAGAAATTTTATTGCCTCCACCGATGTGTTTATGTATATTAGAACTATGCATAATAGGAGAATAAAATGAAAGCATCGGTAGTTGATTTAAGATATAAGATGAATGATGTTTTAAAAGCATTAGACCGAAATGAAAAAATAACAATTCTTTATCATGGAAAAGCAAAAGGAATAATATCACCTGTCTTAAATAAGAAAAACAAGAAAGTCAGTGAACATCGCTTCTTTGGAATGTACGAAATAAATAAAAAATCAGTTGAACAAGAGATGGATGATTTAAGAGGAAACCGCTTCAATGATATTTGACACCGATATCTTTATTTGGGTACAGCGGAAAAATGAAAGAGCCGCCGATCTAATTGATAAATCAATTCAAAGATACTTGTCAATACAGTCATATATGGAATTGCTCCAATGTGCAAATAATAAGAGTCAGCATAAATACATTAAAGATTTTCTAAATGAATACGATTTTATTGTTTTACCTTTTACTGAAAACATAGGACATCGGGCTTCCATCTATATTGAAGAATATACCTTATCATCTGATTTAAGAGCGGGTGACGCTATTATTGCAGCAAGCGCAGTCGAACATAATATGATTCTTGTATCAAGTAACGCTAAACATTTTAAACCAATCAAAGAATTACAATTAAAGATATTCAAGCCCTAAAACTCTGTAGCCCTTCCATATCACAACCCCGAGACGAAATTATAAACGTTAACCGCTCAATTTATTGAGTGGATTTGACGCTTCCAGCAACACAAACCGCTTGTCCCCTGGGGGATTTATTTGGTGTGATGTGGAAACAAATAAGAAAGAATAATAATTACAATGTTTTCAAGATGTTATACATAATCATTGTATTTTATTGAAAATAACTTTGCGCTCTTTGCCTGCCTATCCCGACCTATCGAGACGCAGACAGGCGTCTTTGCGGTTAGATTTTTTACGAATTTATCAATATTGTTTTGTAATCTCATTCGAAGTTGCTTATCTTTTTTATTATTTGAAAGGAAACCTGTCTATAGTGCGCACGAGGCAAAACCAAAGTTGAGAAAATAATAAGAAGGGAATAAAGAATGAAGGCATTAATTACAGCTGGTGGGCATGGGACACGCTTACGACCGATTACTCATACGCAAAACAAACACCTGATCCCAATTGCCAATAAACCGATATTGAATTATGCGCTGGAATACGTCAGAGAAGCCGGCATTAAGGAAGTTGGAATTATTACAAATAAGGACGGATCGGAAGTTAAGGATGTTTATGGTGACGGAAAGGAACTGGGATTGTCCATCACGTATATTCCCCAGGAGCGTCCTTCCGGACTCGCTGATTGTGTCCGCATCGCACAGCCATTTATCGGCAATGATTCTTTTGTTTTTTATCTTGGAGATAATATCATAGTCGGCGGGATCAAGCGCTTTATTGACGAATTTCGCGCCAATGATTCGAATTGTCACCTGGTGCTGGCGAAAGTTCCGGATCCTGAGCGTTTCGGAGTTCCTGAAATAAAAGATAATCATATCGTCCGCATTGAAGAAAAGCCTCAAGAGCCCAAAAGTGATTATGCCGTAACCGGAATTTATATCTATGACAGTTCCATTTTCGAAGCTGTAAACAGTATCGAGCCCAGCGCCCGCGGGGAATTTGAAATATCCGATGCTCATCAGTACCTGATCGAGAAGGGTTTGAAAATCAGCTATTCGGAAATTACCGGCTGGTGGAAGGATACCGGTAAGCCTAATGATCTGTTAGAAGCCAACCGGCTGGTGTTAGACAATATTTCCTCAAATATTGCCGGTAAAGTTGATCAAAGCAGCAATATTTCAGGACGGGTGATTATCGGAGCTGGAGCGGAAATAAAAAATAGTAACGTGCGTGGTCCGGCGATCATCGGCTCCGGGACAAAGATCATTAATTCCTATATCGGTCCATATTCTTCAATTGAACGTGATTGTGTCATTCAAAATTCGGAGGTGGAATTCAGCATAATTTCGGAAAATTGTAAAATACTGAATCAAAAGATACGTATTGAAGCCAGCTTATTAGGAAAAGACGTCACAATTATCGAAGCCAATACCAAACCTTTTACAAACCGATTCATCATTGGTGATCAAAGCATTATAGAAATCCGATAACATTGATCAAAACAGTCAGCTTTCGAACGCTTGGTTGTCGCTTAAATCATTCTGAATCCGATTCGATTCAATTTGAGTTCAAGAGCGCCGGCTTTACTATCGTTAATAACAAAGCTCCCGCGGATTTAACCATTATCAATAGCTGTGCCGTAACCCGGCAGGCGGAAGCGAAAACCCGCGGCGCTATCGCGGCTGCCCGGCGAATTTCGCCCCAGGGAAAAATTGCCGTGGTGGGATGTTATTCCCAATTGTCGCCGGCTGATCTGATGGATCTGAAGGGCGTTGATCTGGTTCTGGGCAATTCCGAGAAGTATAAAATCCTGGATTTCCTGGAAGCAATTGAAAAAGGACAAAGGGGAATTCATGTCGGTAATACTTTAGAGGAAAATACTTTTCCTCCGGTTGGAGTCATCTCGATGGGTGACCGCACCAGAGCCCAGTTGAAAGTTCAGGACGGTTGTGATTATAAATGTTCCTACTGTGTGGTTCCCTTACTTAGAGGAAGAACCCGGAGCCGCGATTTTCAGGCATGCATCGATGAAACGAAGATGCTTGTTGATCATGGTTATAAAGAAATAGTGCTGAGCGGGATCAACATCGGGAGCTATCGGACTGAAACAGGACAGGATTTCACCGATCTTGTGGAAGGCATACTCGAAAAAACGGCTATCCGGCGGCTGCGGATCAGCTCAATTGAACCTGACTTGATTTCGGATCGATTAATATCACTAATGCGGGACGAAGCACGCCTTTGTCGCCATTTTCACATTCCATTGCAACACGGTTCAAATGAGATATTGGGCTGGATGCGTCGAAGATACCGGATAGAGTCGTATCAGGAAACCGTTGCTAAAATAGCTGATCAGGTTCCGGATGTGTGTATCGGGACAGATGTTTTAGTTGGTTATCCGGGTGAAACTGATAAACATTTCCAGGAAATGGCAGATGTCTTGCAGCGATTGCCAATCGCCTACTTTCATGTATTCCGATTTTCATTCCGACCGGGAACTCCGGCATCTCGGATAAAATCTACGGTTTCTCCATCCGTAAAAAAGGAACGTTCCGAATTATTGAGAAAATTAAGCAAATCCAGGAAAGTTCATTATGTCCGGGGTTTTCCAGGTAAAGAATTATCGGTTTTATTTGAAAAGAAAACGAAATTGGGGCTTTACGAAGGACTGTCAGATAATTATATTACAGTCAGTATAAAATCAAAGGAGCCGCTGATCAACCGGATTAGAAAAATTGCCATTACGCAAGTAAACGGCGCCACTGCTCGGGGAGAGATTACTCGTGACTAAAAAGACTTATTTTATTGGGATTGCCGGGAATATAGGAGTCGGAAAAACGACTATGACAGATATTATTGCCGATCGATTCGGATGGAAGGCGTATTATGAATCCGTGATTGACAATCCCTATCTGGAAGATTTTTATGAGGAGATGAAGCGCTGGAGCTTTAACCTGCAAATATATTTCCTGTCTCACCGATTTCGGACGCATAAAGTGATGACTGAAAGCGGTATTTCATCGGTGCAGGATCGCACGATTTATGAAGACGTCGAAATTTTTGCCCGTAATCTTTATGAAATGGGCAATATGTCGAAGCGGGACTGGGAGAATTATTGTGCATTATTCGATATTATGACGTCTTATCTGAAAAAACCGGATTTGATCATATATCTGCGCGCGAGTGTGGATACATTACTAACGCGTATAAAAAAACGGTCGCGAGGGTTCGAAAGCACTATTTCGCCGGAATATATCTATATGCTAAATATCGAATATGAACGTTGGATCAAGCGGGCGCAGGGACAATATCCGGTAAAGGTGGTTGAGACGGATAATTTTGATGTATTTGAGGATGCCGATAAACTTGATGAGTTACTTCGGGATATTCGACAATACTGTCCTGAATGTAAATAAATATTTGTTATTTGTGAAAGGTACGAATTTTTCCGATATACTTAATTGTTTTTACCGAAGGAATTAGATAAATTCAGACGGTTTTTGGGATAGGATTGGAAGCCGCCACATTGAAAAAAATTGCCGTATTTGCTTCGGGACGAGGCTCGAATTTTTCAGCTGTATTAGAACAGATTAAACCGGGTAACATAGCGGCGGAAGTAGCTTGTGTCGTCAGCGATCATGTCCAACCGCCTGTTTTTGATATTGCCGCGGATCATGGAATCCCGACGCACTGGGTGAGCAGAAAACAATTTTCGGCGGCAGAAGATTATGCGGATTTTTTAATTGGATTGCTTGAATCCTATGATGTTGATCTGGTCTTGCTGGCAGGATATTTGAAATTGATCCCTTCTCCGTTGGTTAAACGGTATCGGTATGCAATGATCAACATTCATCCGGCGCTGTTGCCGAACTTTGGAGGAAAAGGATTCTACGGGATGAAGTTGCATGAAGCAGTAATAGAGTCCGGTGTGAAAATTACCGGAGTCACGGTTCATTTTGTTGATGAACACTATGATAAGGGATCGGTTATTTTACAGGAAATGGTTGAGGTTTTAGAGGATGATACTGCGGAATCTCTCGCTCACAGAGTGTTGCAGGTTGAACACCGGGTTTTCCCGCAGGTTGTAAAGGCGTTTTGTGAGGATAAGATCCGTATAATTAATGGTAAAGTAATCTGGGAGAAATGAGTTCCTTTAATATAAAGCGCGCAATTATCAGTGTCTGGAACAAGGAGAATATTGTTCCGTTTGCCAAAACGCTCCAGTCGAAAGGTGTGCGGGTTTATTCGACCGGAGGGACCTTTCGGAAATTGTGCGAGGAAAATATTACTGTCGAAAAGATCGAAGATCTGACAGGTTTTCCGGAAATTATGGGTGGGCGTGTCAAGACTCTTCATCCCTTGATATTTTCCGGGATTTTAGCAGACAGCGCAAATCCCGATCATATTGATGACCTTAAAAAAGTGAATGCAACGGCTTTTCAACTGGTGGTTGTTAACCTATATCCATTTTCAGAAACCTGTCATGCCGGTGATAAAAGCGATGAAGAGATTGTCGAAATGATTGACATTGGCGGTCCGAGTATGTTAAGGGCTGCGGCAAAAAATTATAAAAGCGTTGCCGTTTTATCGCATCCATCACAATATGATGAGTTTTTAAAACGATTTGAAGCCGGTAAAATTGATGAAAATTACCGCCGGACGCTTGCCGGAGATGTATTCATACAGACGAGTAATTACGATGCTGAGATTGCGACATTTTTCTCTGGAGATAAAGAGCCTTTGCCAAATTTGTGGCTGAATCACTATCAAAAATCAGCGGTTTTACGCTATGGCGAAAATCCCGATCAGCAAGCCGCACTGTACAATCCGCAATCAGATCCGAAAGTGCAGCCGTTTCACCAGTTACAAGGTAAAGAAATTTCATACAATAATTATGTTGATTGCATTGCCGCTTATCGCATCGCATTCGAATATAAAAGTGAATTAACTGTTTGTGTGAATATTAAGCATACAAACCCCTGTGGACTTGGGCTTGGGAAGACGCCGTTGGATGCATATTTGCGGGCAGTGAAAGCCGACCCGGTAAGTTATTTTGGAGGTATTGTCGGTGTAAACAGACCGGTTGATAAAGTGCTGGCGGAAGAATGTACTAAGAGCTTTCTCGAGTGTATTGTGGCGCCGGAGTTTTCCACGGAAGCCCTTGAAATTTTAGTAAAAAAGAAAAATTTACGCTTATTAATACCCAATCAAAATTATCTCGAATCAAAATTTGATATCAAAGGATATGGAAAAGGGCTGCTCGTTCAGGAAGCGCAGTACAGCGATGACAATGAGGAGAAATGGGAGACGGTGACGGAGCAGAAACCGCAAAATCAATTTTATGAAGCGCTTCGTTTAGGATGGCATCTTGTAAAACATGTTAAATCAAACGCCATATTATTAGCGGATAAAAACGGCTCTATTGGCGTTGGCGCCGGGCAGATGTCACGGGTTGACGCATTAAAGATTGCCATTCGCAAATCTGGAGAAGCCGGACTGGATATTAAAAATTCTATCATGGCGTCAGATGCATTTTTTCCGTTCAGGGATTCAATAGACCTCGCTGTCGAACATGGAGTTATTGGTGTGATCCAGCCGGGCGGCAGCGTTCGTGATAAAGAAGTTATAGAAGCATGTAACGAACATGGATTATTCATGTTGTTTACACATAAACGAGTATTTAAACATTAATAATTGGAGTAAATATGGGTTTTTCGTTTTTTAATATTTTTGCGGGAGATATTGCCATTGATCTTGGCACGGCGAATACTTTGATATACATGAAAGGTAAAGGGATTATTTTAGACGAGCCGAGTATTGTTGCCCAATCTACACATGATAGTGAAGTCCTTGCAATCGGAAACGATGCGAAGGAAATGGTTGGGAAAACTCATCGGGACATTACCACTATTCGACCGATAAAAGATGGTGTTATTGCTGATTTTGAGGTGACCGACGCCATGATTCGTGGATTTATCCGCAAGATCAATATGAGCAGGATTGCCCGACCCCGGATCGTTATCTGTATTCCATCAGGTATCACAGCGGTGGAAAAACGGGCTGTCAGGGATTCAGCCGATCGCGCTAATGCACGAGAGGTTTATCTGGTTCAGGAACCGATTGCCGCTGCAATCGGAATTGGTATCGATATTTCCAAACCGGTTGGAAATATCATAGTTGACATTGGTGGCGGAACGACTGAGATAGCGGTTATAGCGCTGAATGGGATTGTTAACAAACAGTCAATACGAATAGCCGGTGATGAAATGGACGATGCTATTATTCAGTACTTTAAATCGGAGCATAATCTATTAATCGGGGAAAGAACTTCAGAATGGATCAAGTGCACAGTTGGTTCGGCAATGCCGATCAATGATACCACAGTTGCCGTTAAAGGGCGCAGCCTGGTTGCCGGTATTCCCAAAACGATCGAGGTATCATCAGTTGAAATCAGGGAATGTTTGAAAGATACGATTGATCTTATTTCACAAGCCATCAAGCAGGCGCTGGAGATGACGCCGCCGGAATTATCATCGGATATTCTCGATAGAGGTATTATACTGACAGGTGGTGGCGCCTTGCTAAAAGGTCTCGATCAGCGAATTCGCGTAGAAACCGATTTGCCGGTGAATGTTGCGGAAGAGCCATTATTATCTGTCGTAAGAGGAACAGGAATTATTATTGAGAATATTGATAAATATAAAGAAGTGCTTGTTTAGAATAAATGTGGAAAACAATAATACTACTGTTTAAATTTTATGAATATATCCTTTTTTTGATTCTAATTTTTCTTTCCTTTTTAATATTATTTATGAATGAAGCACCTCCAGTGCGGGCATTACAAGGCGATATAGCCGATGTGTTCGCCTTTGTCCATTATCCCGGAATCTGGATTAATCAGTTATCCGGATTATTAGAAGAAAATGAGGCATTAAAACAGGAAAACCTGCAGTTAACACTCCAGAATGTTGAATTTAAAGAGGCATATATTGAAAATCAGCGGTTAAAAAAAATGCTGAATTTTCTTGACAGCTCTGCTTTTCATATAATACCGGCTAAAGTTATCAATAAAGGCGCCACAGCGATTGTCAATTCAATTTTACTGAATGTCGGCAGCCAAAAGGGCGTTCAGCCGAATATGGCGGTCATTTCGACCAAAGGAATTGTCGGCAAAACGATTGCAGTAGGTGATAAAACTACTCAGGTCCAGATATTTTTGGATGTGAATTTTAGGCTTAGTGTTAAGTTTCAGGATTCAAGGGTGCTGGGAATTATAATGTGGCATCCCGATGGGCGCGCCGAAGTCCGTGAAATTCCAAATACTGCTGAAATTCACCCGGGAGAATTAGTATTGACTTCCGGCTATAGTAAAATATATCCTCCAAATATGATTGTTGGCAAAGTTGTTGAAGTGAATCGTTCAGAGAACGGACTATTTCAATCGGCTATTATTCGTCCCTATGTAGATATTGATACGATTGAGGAAGCCTTTATAATTTTATCCTATTAACAATGAAGAAGTTTTTATTATTACTCGGGTTTAGTTTACTGGCAATTATCTTTCAGATAATCATTGCGCCATGGTTATCAATACAGAATATTAAACCTGATTTTGTGTTAATTCTGGTGATGTTTGTAGCGCTTTTCAGGGGGCGTGTTTTCGGACAATTATATGGCTTTGGTATTGGAATGATCATTGATATTATTGGAATCGGCTCATTTTTCGGCTTATCTGCTTTATCAAAGACAGTTGCCGGATTTCTTGCCGGTTACTTTAAAAACCGGAGAAACCGTTTTAATCATATTACGTTCTATAGTATTAATGTTCTTGTTATCTTCATTCATTTTGCGATATTTTTTCTGATCAATTTTAAATCAACCGATTACGGAACACAATTTATTCTATTACGCTATGTGCTTCCTGAAACTATCTTTACGTCCATTATATTTATATTGCTGGACTATATTTTTTCAATTGAATCATATTAGATATGTATTATTCGCAAAATAATGTCACGTTAGAACGGCGAAATCTTTTAATATTAATTGGGTTAACGCTGTTTGCAATTCTGATTGCACGTTTGTACCAGTTACAGATAGTCCAATACAGCCGTTTTGCCGGAATCGCCGAAGCGAACAGAATTCGGGTGATATCACGGGAAGCCCCGCGCGGAATTATTTTTGATCGTAATGGGAATATTATTGCTGATAATAAATCTCAGTACAACGTTAATTTAATTCCCTTTGAAGCTGGACAAAATGAAAATGTGTATAGTATTCTGAGTGAGATTCTAAAAATACCTGAGCGTGAAATACGCCAAAGAGTCAGAAAGAACTGGAGAGGACAATTTCTACCGGCAAGAGTAGCCGGAGATATTGATTTTGAGACCTTAACTGAACTTGAGGAACGACGTCTTGAATTACCCGGCGTGCTTTTTTCTTTGGAACCTATACGATCTTTTCCTGCCGGCGCCAATTTAAGTCAGGTGCTAGGATATTTACGGGAAGTCGGTAAAGAAGAACTACGGATGATCAAAGATTATGGTTATCGTCCGGGAGATTTGATTGGATGGAAGGGCGTTGAACATGAGTATGAGAGTATTTTACGCGGGAAGCGAGGTTATAGTTTTGTTCAGGTAAATGTTTTCGGTCAGGAAGCCGGAGAAGTCAGAAATAAACGCAGCGTTGAACCAAAATTCGGCAACGATCTCTATTTGACAATTGATCTTGGACTACAACAATATGCGGAAGAACTACTGAGTGGCAAAAAGGGTGTAATCGTTGCTATGGACGCCCTAAATGGTGAAATATTTTCTCTGGTAAGCAAACCCGATTATTCTCCAAATTTGTTCTCAGGAATTGTGAGATCGGATATCTGGAATAGTTTACGCAACGATCCGGATAAACCGCTTTACAACCGGGTTACACAAGGTACATATTCTCCGGGCTCAACCTTCAAAATGGTGGCGGCGCTTGCCTCGCTCGAAGAAAATATTCTCGATCCAAAAACACGTTACCGGTGTCGAGGTAGTTATAAGCTGGGACGCAGAGATTTTAAATGCTGGAAGTTGGGTGGTCACGGTCGGATGAACCTGTATGACGCCATTGTTAATTCATGCAATGTCTATTTTTACAGCCTGATCAGAAAAATGGACATAGATATATGGGCTGAATATGCCAGAAAATTTCGTTTCGGTGAATTGACTACTATCGATTTGTATGGCGAATCTCAGGGAATTGTCCCGGATAAAGCTTTTATGGACGAAAAATACGGCGTCAGAGGATGGACTGAGGGCAATAAATTGAATCTGGTCATCGGACAGGGTGACCTGTTGGTTACACCTATACAGATGGTCAGATTTGCCGGAACGTTGGCAACTAATGGAAAACTGAGCGTTCCCCATCTTGGGCTGAAATATTTTGACCGGGGCAATGATCGCTTTCATTACTTTAACCAATCGAATGTTGATTCAATAGATGATATTTCAGCATCGAGCTGGGAATTCATCCGGAAAGCGATGTACGATGTGGTAAATTCCAGAACGGGCACCGGTCGAGCGGCGAAGGTACGGGGATTAGATGTTTATGGGAAAACCGGAACAGCCCAGAATCCACATGGTGATTCACATTCCTGGTTCATTGGATTCGCAAAAAAAAATGAGCAGGTAATTGCTATAACGATTTTGGTTGAGCATGGAGGCTCCGGAGGGGGCGAGGCAGCTATGATTGCTTCGAAGATGTTTAGATATTATCAGAAAGAACTGGTTCCGCAGCAGTTCACAAGCAGGGGCGCTAATAGAAATTGAAGAAGACAAACTGGATTACTGATTCGGTAATGAATACCAATCTGTTAATGTTTATTACAGTATTTTTGCTCTGTATTTCGGGACTTGTTGCGTTATACAGTGCCTCTTTACACGTGGACGCGCCGTTCTTTAAAAAGGTTTTCGGTAAGCAGATGCTTTGGATGATTGTTGGGCTTCTGGCGATTCTCATTGTATTTTTCGTGCAAAGGAAACTTTTATTTGATGGAGCATTTGTCCTTTACTGGATTGGTATTGCGTTGATCATTGCCCCGTATTTTATCGGAAATTCAGTCGCCGGTGCAAATCGCTGGATTGTTCTTGGTCCGTTCCATTTTCAGCCATCGGAGTTTATGAAAATAATTGTAATCATCGGAGTTGCCCGATATTTATCAAAAAACGATCTGGTGATTTCAGATTTTAAATCTCTCATCATTCCCTTACTTCTTGCGTTATTACCGATGGCAATAGTATTGAAACAACCGGATCTTGGAACATCAATGATATATATTATCCTGGTTTTTCCGCTGCTGATATGGGCGGGAGCGCGAATCTACCATCTGTTTATTATCATTGCGCCGGTTATCAGCATTTTAACTGCTTTTAATTTCTACAGTTTTTTCATCTGGGTCCTTTGCCTGATTATTATTCTGTATTTCAGTAAAGAAAAAATCTGGCTGGCGATTGTGTTGTTTATATTTAACTTGTCACTCGGATTTGTTACTCCGGTTCTATGGAACCGACTCAAACCCTATCAGCAGAATCGCATCTTAACACTTTTTAATGTCGAAGCAGATCCGCAGGGATCCGGTTACCAGGTGATTCAATCACAGATCGCGGTGGGATCCGGTGGTCTTTTTGGGAAGGGTATCGGGAACGGAACTCAAACACATTTGAAGTTTTTACCGGAACAACACACTGACTTTATATTTTCGGTGGTTGGTGAAGAGTATGGTTTTATAGGGGTGGGGAGCGTACTTCTCTTGTTTCTGATACTTACCGTGATCCTGATCAGTGTTGCTTTCCGTCTCAGAGA
>JAGLWX010000332.1 GCA_023133185.1 Fidelibacterota bacterium | reverse complement strand
TTTTTCTTCGGCGGTTTGTTTCATTTTCTGTAAAACCATTGCGCCAATTTCCGGTGGAGAGTAATCGCGGTCAGCCACACGTACACGCACATCGCTATTGGGTCCTTGAATGACTTTAAACGGCACTTCTTCTTTTTCATGAGAGACTTCTTTGTAAAGGCGTCCCATGAAGCGTTTAATTGAATAAACGGCACGGTCGTGATTTGTCACAATCTGGCGTTTTGCCGTATCACCTACAACTCGTTCACCATCTTTTTTGAATACAACAACTGAAGGCGTGACGGAACGTCCTTCCGAATTTTCTAACACTCGGGGAGTACCGGCGTCTATTACCGCGACACAGGAGTTGGTTGTACCCAGATCAATCCCGATAATTTTTCCCATTTTTAGCTCCTTTAAATCATTTTCTTTGTATTTTTATAATCACAATTTTAAAAGTCAGGTTGTAAATGTCAAATGTTATGCCAGTTTTTTACTGAGACATAACGTCAGACTGAAAATAGATATGAATTTGTATTTAGGGGGTGTGATAAAATAACCTTAATATTATTGATATTGTAATTTCATAAATAACATAATGATAAATCACCATGAATGACAACTTTATTCTATCATATCCCCTTAGGATAAATCGGAAAAATTGTCGGAAAATGGGAAATGTTTATTTCTCAACCGTTACCGGGGTACTCTTTTTATGCGGTTGTGAGTGCAGAAAGGTTAATTGTTTATTTTTTACCCGTACGTTAATAGGTTTGCCTTTGACCAGCGAACCATCCAGAAATTTTTCGGCGATAGGATCTTCAATCATGGTCTGGATCGAACGCCTGAGTGGTCGCGCGCCGCATTCGGGTTTATATCCGTCTTCCAGAATGAATTCTTTTGCCTGTTTGCTGACATTTAGAATAGTCTCGTAATTTGCCAGATTTAATTTGACGTCCTTAAGCTGGATATCAATAATTTTTAAAAGGTTTTCACGGGTTAAAGAGCGAAACACGATGGGGTCATCGATTCGGTTGATGAATTCGGGATTAAAGAGTTTATGAGCCTCTTCGATCATCTTCTTTTTCATGACCTTATAATCGCTCTGCTGATCGGATTTGGAAAAACCGAAGGCGCCGCTCCGTATATTCCGACTGCCGATATTAGAAGTCATGATAATGATCGTATTTTTAAAATTAATTTTCCGACCAAAACTATCTGTTAGAACGCCTTCATCGAAAATTTGCAGAAGAATGTTAAAGACGTCGGCATGTGCTTTTTCAATCTCATCAAACAACACGACGGAATATGGATGCCGCCGGACTCGCTCGGTTAATTCACCGCCCTCTTCATAGCCAACATACCCGGGAGGCGCCCCAATCAGGCGGGATACTGCATATTTCTCCATGAATTCAGACATGTCGATCTTGATGAGAACATCTTTTCCTCCAAAGAGGAATTGCGCAATCACTTTCACCAGTTCAGTTTTACCGACTCCGGTAGGTCCCATAAATAAAAAACTACCGATTGGTCGTTTTGGATCTTTTATACCGGCGCGGGCTCTGCGAATGGCGCTGGAAACCAGCCGAATAGCCTCATCTTGTCCCACGATTTGCTTCTTTAATTCGGCTTCCATGTTAAGCAGCTTTTTATTCTCCGATTCTGCTAAGCGATTAACCGGGATACCGGTCATCATAGCAACAACATCGGCAATATCTTCTTCCGTGACCTCAATTATAGACGTCGCTGTTTTCTTTTCCCATTCATTAGTATCGGATTTGATTTTCTGACGTAGTTTGTGTTCACAATCACGTAGCTCCGCAGCTTTCTCGAAAGCCTGTTCCCGGACGGCGGTTTCTTTATCGAGTTTGATTTTTTCAACCTTGTCTTCCATTTCGATAATGGATTTGGGAACATCGATATTGCGTATATGAACGCGGGAACCGGCTTCATCAACGACATCAATAGCTTTATCGGGCAGGAATTTATCGGTGATATAACGATCGCTTAATTCTACAGCGCTGATCAGCGCCTGGTTAGTATATTTAACACGGTGGTGTTCTTCGTAGCGTTCTTGCAATCCTTTCAATATTTCCAGCGTTTCATCTTTCTGTGTAGGATCGACGATGATTTTCTGGAAACGCCGTTCCAGAGCGCCGTCTTTTTCAATCACCTTGCGGTATTCGTCAAGTGTCGTGGCTCCGATACAATGGATATCTCCACGCGCCAGAGCGGGTTTGAACATATTAGATGCATCGAGGGAACCGGAAGCGCCACCGGCGCCCACTATGGTATGAAGTTCATCAATAAAAAGGATAATGTCATCCCTTTGCTCGATCTCCTGCATGATTGCTTTCATGCGTTCCTCAAACTGACCACGGTACTTTGTTCCTGCTACGATTGCCGCCATATCCAGATCAATGATGCGTTTGTTGTTGAGCAGACGGGGTACTTTCTTTTGGATAATGCGGATTGCCAGTCCTTCGGCAATTGCGGTTTTTCCGACACCCGGTTCGCCGATGAGTACAGGATTATTCTTCTTGCGGCGTGATAGAATTTGTGCGACCCGTTCGATCTCTTTTTCCCTGCCGATGACCGGGTCCAATTGATTATTCCGGGCTTTTTCGGTAATGTCTCTTGAAAAATGATCCAGCGCCGGCGTTTTGCTGGTCTGTTTCTTTCCTGATGTACTTTGTCTGCGATCGAATTCCGGCTCTAATAATTCGTCTCTAAAAGTATGATATTCAATTCCTAAAGCGGTCAGCGCTTTGTACGCAATTCCATCACCTTGTTTAAGTATGGCGAGAATGATATGAGTTTCATCAATTTGCGGGACGTTAAGATGTCGGGCTTCATGATAGGTATTTCGTAAAATTTGTTCTGCCCGTTTTGTTAGAGGCAACTTGCCTATTTGCAATATTTCGTTACCGCTTTGAATGAAATCTTCGATGTTTTTAATCAGTTCATCGATATCAATATCATAGCTGGAAAATATACTGATAATTTTATTCTGGGGATGATTTAGAATTGCCAGCAGAAGATGTTCGGAATCAATATAGTTGTGCCCAAGCCGAATAGCCTGGTTCCGGGCTTCTTTTATGATCAGTTGAATTAGTTTTGAAAAATTATCTTTCGTTTCCATCATATTCCTCTATTGAAATATATAACGTGAAATAGCCCAATGTCAATTAAACTTTTATTGAAATCGGGCTGTTCCATCGCTGAGATATAAAAC
>JAGLWX010000331.1 GCA_023133185.1 Fidelibacterota bacterium | reverse complement strand
ACATTAGTTTTCGGTCAGACACTATATAACGACATGGATGAATCTAAGCACGCTAACCTGTGGGGTACAAAACCGTTAGGCATCGAGGTACAAACAATCATCTGGGGTTTTGATACACCCGAATTAGAGAATATCATGTTTGTCAAATGGTTGCTAATTAATAAGAGTGGGGAATCAATTGAAGACACTTATATATCAATGTGGTCTGACCCCGACGTTGGTGATGCCACAAATGATTATGTTGGATGTGATACTACTTTAAGTTTGGGATATTGTTATAATGGCCGTCCAATTGATGGAGATTATGGTGTGGCTGTACCTTGTGTTGGATACGACTTTTTTCAAGGACCTATTGTGGAATCCTTAGGTGACTCCGCTTTTGCTTCCGGACAATTTATTCCAGACTACCGGAATTTACCTATGACATCTTTTGTGAAATACACGGGTGGCAGTGCGATGTATTATGATCCGAGAAATGCCGCGGATGCTTATAGTTATATGCGAGGTTTAATGGCTACCGGTGATCCATGGATCGATATTGACGGTAATATAACAAAATTTCTCTATACCGGTGATCCGGTTACTCAAACAGGTTATACAGAATATGATGATGATGTGCCAGGGGATCGTCGATTCCTAATGAATTCCGGTCCGTTTTCATTAGAAACATGGCAAGATATTAATGGAGACAATTTTCCACAAGTAGGAGAACCGGGAGTACAAGAAATTGTCGGGGCAATAATAATTGAGCGCAGCAGTGATCATCTTTCTTCAATTGATGCGGTAAAGACCCTTGACCGTATAGCCCAATCACAATATTTATACGGTAATAACCGACCTTCATTAATGTTGATTTCACCCCGAGACGGCGATGTCTTTTCAGATACAATAAATATTATTTGGGAAAATATATCCGGTTATCCTGAACCTGATAAAATCATCATTGAATTTTCTAATGATGACGGCGCCTCTTGGACTGTGGTAGAGACATTAATGGGTAATCCCGGTTTCTATCAGATGTTATTACCAGACCAACAAGACGCACCGCTTTGCAAAATTCGTTTAACAGGATATATTAAACCTGATCAGTTAGCGAGGGTAACTTTCGGATAGACGATCCCAGCGTAAATGGGGCTCCGGCAATATATCAATTAGTTCAGGACTATGGATATAATTTGTATCTTAGCGGTGATGAAGAAATCAACTGGAGTGTCAGCGATCCTGAGAATGACGATGTTTCCGTCACGTTGGAATATAAAACTAAATACGAAGACTGGCATGTCATTGCTGATAATCTGGAAAATGCTTTTATTTGGGAGACTAATTACTTTGCTAATACGACAGACGGTGTGTTGCGTTTACGAGCTAGCGATGGTTTTAATGAAACTGTCGCAATGCTACCGCACCACATTTATATTTCAAACCAGCGTGATGATCTAATTTGTGTTGATCATATTAATGGGGCTTCAAATGCAAATGTGTCACTAGCTACAGTTGATCCCAATTTATGTAATCAACATCAATATGAGATTCGGTTTTATTTAACGGATTCTTTACGCTTTTCTGTTTATGATTTGACTAATAATCAAACTGTTTTAGAAAACCTGGTATATTATGATAATTTAAATGAAACACCTGTATTTGATGGATTAACGATTTCAATAGAAAATTCTAGCTTTGGCTATAAAAACGCATTATCCGGATGGATAACAGGAAATAGCAACTGGACATATGATTTAACAGAAAATGTCACATATCCTTTTCCATCTTGTTATGAAGTTCGTTTTACCAGCTCCGGTTCAGTGGATACAAATGGTGTTCAAGTACCTTTTGAAGTCTGGAATATATCTTATGGTTATCAATCTGATTTTATTATTGTTGTCCAGAATGAGACAATGTATTATTTTGGAATATACGAAGAAGATCAATTGGGCGTAGAAGATATTCATTGGGCTGTAGTAATCAAAGCGCCTTCGGATACTGTGAGTGTCCCTCCCGTAACTGGTGATATACTTTATCTGCATGTAAATTCTTCTATTAATGATGACGATGTATATCAATTTACGAATCAATTTGTTGGTGTTGACAGAGAACGATATGTTCCTTCAGATTTTCAGCTATATCAAAACTATCCCAATCCGTTTAATCCATCAACAACTATTAACTTTGAATTGCCAAAGCCGGCATTTACCGAAATCACAGTATATGATCTTGCAGGACGATTGGTTGAAAAACTGGTAAATGAGAGGAAATCAGGCGGTAAACATAAAATTATCTGGAATGCCCATAATATGCCCTCGGGAATATATCTGTATCAGATAAAAACTAAAGATTTTACAAAGGTCAATAAATGTGTATTGTTGAAATAATTGGGAATTTATAGTTAGCCGATAAAAGGGCGGGCAACCGCCCTTTTTACATTAATTTGGTGTCAGTGTCAATACACGAGCGCCGTTTTGCATCAGCGAAAAACGATCTCCCGAATGAAACATAATCTGTTTGAAATGAATCTGCGAAGACCGGGAAATAGCCGATGTCTTTTTAATTTCCTGGCTGGATATATGGATTGTTGGTTGCGGAATTAGATTTATTAAAAATGTAACCCGGTTCAATGCAGCCGGCTCAGCTGTATTACTCCGCGTCCACTCGGGAAAATTAGGTGAGAAAGCCTTTGAGAGAGAATCGAGAGTTCCCCGAAATGCTTTCAATACAATTGATTTACGACGCTCAATGATGTCGAGTGTGCGGATATCATCGAACCAGGAAGATTCGCCCCGATGAAACAGGAATAATAAATTCAAGAAGGACTCGTCCGTAAGCCGGTCAAATTGGGAGTATAACTCGATATCGGCGAGATCCATTTCATCCTGATAAACAAGACGTCGCAGCTGCTCTAAAAACGTATTAAAAATTGTCGATGCTATGGATGCCGCCGACATCCGGCAATTCCAGCTTTTCAGAATATCATAGGCTCTCTGTTGTTGATAAGTGCTTAAATCCGTATCCGCTACAATTTCAAAAAACAGGGGAAGAATCAACTCAGCCTGCCGGTTTACAGGGTGCTCTTGGTAAGAGATGATATCATTATATGATAATAAAGTGTTTTGACGGAAAACGTCACATTGAAGCGGGGCTGATTTAGACATGCTCTCCGGGTAAATTTGTTGATGGTGAATCATTCCGCTTGCTGGATTAAAGTAGCGAAAAAGGTGCTTGATGGGATACACAAATCCCGGTTCGTAAATTCTGGAAAGTGTTGATAATCGTTCTGCAAAGGGATCTATCGCCAAATCGGAAATATATTGAGCGGTTCCGATGTTCTCATCAGTATCGATAAAATCAACTTCGATGGCAGGGATCACATGCTGTCCGACGCCTTCTTTAAACATATTCCATGATGAACAATAGTTGAGTAAATACAGCCCTTTAAAATCATCGGAAAATTCCGATCCCAGCCACTTCAGGGAAATGCAGTATCCGGGACTGTTTTTATCACCGGAGCAATGCCCGATAACGGGCCCAAAAAGGGTTGATTGAATCAGGATCGTAGAGTCGTTCCCATTGTGTGTGAGCAGGTGCTCTTTGCTTGTTTCAAAGGGCAGCCATTGGTTTTTATATCGATAGTTTGATTTGTCTTCGGATACGGGCGATAGGATTAATTCCATATTATCAACCGGACGAATTGTAACATTCCAGGCGATTGTAGAATTATGCCCGGATAAGATAAAGGGTATGCCCGGGATGATCATACCGGCAACGTTCAGATCGGGGCTGACCAGCTCATGGATTTCGTAATAATTGCATAAAAAAGCCGGTAGTTGACCACCCAGGGCGGAACCGGATTTTTTAAAATGTTTAGATGAAAAAACCCAGCTATGCTCCAGGTTTTCAGGTGTAATTTCGAGAAAATCGAGTAGTTGAGTATTCCGTCGTGTGTAATCATTTAAGGTTTTAAAAAACCGGGTATTGAACTTCGGAAAATTGTCCGGAGGCAAGTTTTGGATTGCCGGAAACCCTTCCATGACTTTTGCATTACCGTAAACTTCTAAAAGTTTATAGAATACCACTTTTTGCAGCGCCTGGTCGGAGAGAAGCCATGCCAGCATACGATAAACAGC
>JAGLWX010000330.1 GCA_023133185.1 Fidelibacterota bacterium | reverse complement strand
ATCAATGGATGAAACGAACCTGTCCGGCATCCTTTCTTTTGCAAAGGATCGAGCAGTTTCGAATCCCAGGCGCCGGATGTGTGGAAGACCTTTTTACCGTCAGCGTTTTTTAAAACGCTGACAAGTTGCAGTGCAACCTCCTCGATAGCATCATCTTTGACGGTAATGATTATCCATTCGACATCCGCCGGAATTTGTGATAAATCTATTGAATCTTTTTGAAATTGAATATATTTCCGCGCAAGTTGAATTCCTTTTAAACTCCGGTTCCACAAAAATGCCGGTTCAAACCCGGCTTTTTTAAGGTAGTGAGCCAACGCTATGCCGGTCTTACTGGCGCCTAACAAAGCAAATGTTTTATTCATTTTCACCATTATTTATACACCGCTGCTGACAGATACCCGACAACCTGTGATTTCGATCCGCAGGTATCACCGGAAGTTCGGTAATCAAGTTGTTTACATTTCACTGAACCAAATTGCCGGGCAAAGTGCAGTAACACCAGGATCGGTCCAAGACCACAGGCTTCCAGACTTTGATCATCATAGCCCTGTCCCAGCGATTCCAGGTCATAGTCTTCGAGCAATTTTATAAAATGCCCGTCTTTACGGCAGGCAATTTCATGAGGATAATAATGAGAAAGATCGGAACTGGCAACAACCATAATCTGATCTTTTGCCGCTGTTTTAAATAAGACTTCCGCAAATTCACGGAGATCTTCCGCCGATGTCACGCCGACAGTAACCGGAACCAGTTCAAATCCGTCGGGATAAATTTTCTGTAAAAAGGGTAGTTGCACTTCGAGTGAATGCTCGGAGCGGTGACCGGCTGCCGATAGTTTGACAATTTTTGAATTATCATTTAGTCTTTGACAAAAACAGGTGTCAACTGGCACGGTTCCCAGGGGCGTTTCAAAGCCCTCACCATCGAAAATGGAAACTCCACGAAAATAATCGCCATGGCTGGGCGCAATAACAACAACCGTTTTTACCGGATAATTTTGCAACAGTCGAAATCCATAAGCAGCTGTTTGAGCAGAACAGGAATACCCGGCATGAGGCGAAATAACCCCATACAGACGCTTTAGCTGAAAACCTGAGTCCGCCACATTTTGCAAGTAAGTCGTCACTTCGCGCTCAAGTGAATGAGCCGAACCGGCATAAAATGTACCGGCTACAACTGGTTTACGAATTTTTTCACTCATAATGTCCGCCTAAATTCTTCTACAAAATAACCGAGTTCCATAGAAATGTCAAGACATAATAATATAGAAATTGTCTGATAAATTTTTTGTATTTCAAAGCAATTCTTTGTACACTTACATGCAAATTGAAAACACTTAATGACGTAAGAGAATAAAATATAGGGAATAAGGAAATAAGGGGAATAGGGGAAATAAGGACAAAATGGAAGTTAACGGTAAGGGAAATATTGATGAGATTTCTAATATATCAGAAACCAGATAAAATCCACCAAATGAAATTTTATACCTCTTATATCCCTCCTATATCTTTATATCCCTATATCCCTATATCCCTATATCCAGAAACACGAGGCGATAGAAATATGGGGAATAAGGGAAATATGGGAAATAATGATGAGATTTCTAATATTTTATCTGACCTCGAAAATGACTCCACTAATGTTTGCGAAACTAAAAGTAAATACAATGAACTTAAAGATTTTACATCTCTTAAAGCATGGCAGGATAGCCAGAAAGCAAAACAATATTTTTATACGAAAATACTTAAGAAATTACCTATTGAAGAAAAATACAATCTTGAGTCGCAGATTCGAAGAGCATCAGTTAGTATTACTGCAAATATAGCCGAAGGATACGGCAGATATCATTATCAGGAAGGGATACAATTTTATCGGATTTCCCGTGGTTCATTATTTGAGTTGAAAGATCATCTTATCAGTTGCTTTGATTTTGGTTACATCAATAAGGACTTACTTGAAGAAGGAAAAGAACTCATCGAAACGGCAAAGATTAGCCTGAATGGATACATCAATTATAATAGAAACCGGATAAAATCTAACAAATGAAATCTTAAACCCCGTATATCCCTATACCCCTTATATCCTTAATATCCCCTATATCCAGAA
>JAGLWX010000033.1 GCA_023133185.1 Fidelibacterota bacterium | reverse complement strand
CTCACCGAATAAATTCCCCAAGGGGACAAGCGGCTTGTATTGCCGGAAGCATCAAATCCACTCAATAAATTCCCCAAGGGGATAGAGAGTGGTTAATGTTTTCGCTTCGGGGTCAACCGAGTGGTATTGGACTGGAGCGTTGAGACGAGTGGTAAGGTTGGGTTGATTCCAAAAGGAAATTATAAAACCTGACATGTTTGCGGCTGAGTAGTTATCAAATTACTTGGTAATTATCGGATTTTTCCTGTTTGTTCAGTTCCCGAATTAATTATAAATTAAACCGATAAAAAAAAGGAGAATCTAATGAGAAAATCAATATCACTTATTCTATTTTTAATATTCATATGCCCCATATTGACTTTTTCTCAGACCGGCAATGAAGAATTTCGGGCAACCTGGGTAATCACCTGGAATTACAGCAGCTCTTCCTTTTCAGTTGAAACGTCTCAGCAGAGAATACGTGAGGTCCTCAATAATCATGTTAAAGCGAATATGAACGCAGTACTCTTTCAGGTTCGACAGAGTGGTACCGCCTATTATCAATCTTCCTTCGAGCCATGGGGTTCTTATTCTCCGCAATACACAGATTATGATCCCTTGATGTTTGCAATCGAAGAGGCTCACAAACGCGGACTCGAACTGCACGCCTGGTTTAATTGCTTTGCTGCTGCAAGTACCGTATCCGGGTCTCCGGCAGCAGAACATCCCGAATGGGTCTGCCGGGATAGAGATGGAATTTCCATGGATTCTCATAGAGCCCTCTCGCCGGGATTAAAAGCCGTTCGCGATTATACGGTCGATGTCGCCATGGAAATCGTGAATAATTACGACATTGACGGCTTGCACATGGATTACGTTCGCTGGAACGAGTACTCCAATTCCAAGAAATCCAAAAGCTTTGCCGCATCCATCGATGAAAACAGGATGTTTGACGGATATATCACGGACGAACAGATCGAGGACTTAATCGAAAATAAAGGCGGACGTTATCTGTATGACATCGATCACCCCTATTCTGCTGGTATTCCAAATGATATTCCTGGTGAGACATTTTCTTCCTGGGAAGATTATTGGCGCTGGTCTGTAACCGAATTTGTCCAGACTCTGCATGATTCTATTCAAAGCATCAAACCCTGGGTTCGGTTATCAGCTGCTGCTTTAGGGAAATATCGTTGGTCCAGCTGGCAAGGGTACGGAACAGTGTATCAGGACGCCGCACTATGGTTTAACGGAGGATATGTAGATCAATTAACACCCATGCATTACCACTGGACATCAGGCTCAAGTTTTTATGATATGCTGAATGGAGGGCATTCATCAAGTTGGGGTTACTGGATCCAGCCGGGAATCGATGCAGGAAGATTGTTTAGCGCAGGTCCCGGTTCGTATATTCTATTAGAAAATAAAATCTGGTACCGTCATAAAGAGATCATCCAAGCCTGCCGGAATATAGATTGGGTTGACGGGTTTCAATTTTTCAGTTACGGCAGCTGGAACGGCGCTAAATATTGGGATGAAGCCGGCGAAACTGTTTTCAAGAAAATGATCAAAATCCGGAGTAATGTTCAAAGCGGTATCCCGACTGAACCAACGGTTTCACTTCTTAAAAATGATCCGCTAAAATATGAAATTACGGTTACACCCGATGCCGGTATTTCAGAAAATCACTGGTTCCTGGTTTACCGGTCAGAAGACGAGACAATCAATCCCGATGAAGACGAAATAATCGATATCCACTTTGGTCAGGAATCTTATACGATTACAGACAGTTTCCCGGGAACTCAGAATTTTAATGGTAAATATCACTATGCCACTACCTGTCTGGATCGCTACTGGAGTGAATCCGTCATCTCAAATGACGTAATTTCCGATTCAATTCCTTCCTACGCCCCGATAGTACTGAAAACGATACCCACCGACGGTGATACAATTCCTGTAAATACGTCTATCATCTTTTACTTATCCAAATCCATCGATACAACAAACTTCATTTCAAACATCACCATTAATCCTGGGATTCCACTGTCGGGCTTTTCCTGGACTGATGATAACAGTACGGTCAAATTTCTCACGTCCGCTGCACTGAATTTTGATACTCAATATACAATTAATCTTCACCCAACACTGACCGATGTGAACGGAAAAGCCCTGGACGGCAATGCCGACGGAATTCCCGGCGACGGTTACGCAATTACTTTTAGAACCTTTGACGTCGATGTCAGCGGTCCGACAATATTAGCGAGTTACCCCGACGTGAACACAGAAAAATTCGACCTGGACGATGTCATCACTATCGAATTTGATGAATTAGTTGATCCGGAAACAATTAATGGAAATACCGTCTCTTTAATTAATGACGGGAATCCGGTTACCATTGAAGCTATTGTAAACACCTTTGAAAATCGTTCAATTTTGAATGTTAAACCATTCTCTCAACTTATATCCGATGCAGTGAATGTTTTAACATTATCAACCGGAATTACCGACACTCTCGGAAATGCGCTTAGCAATGAAATTAAAATCGATTTCACTACTGATAATTACTACTATTCATCAAAGAAAATGGTGGATGATTTCAATGAAACCAATAACTGGTGGGATCCCGAAGGCAGTGGCTCAACCACCGGTACAATCGATTATAAAACAATCTTCGGATATAGTACCTTAAACTATTTACCTGCATCTGCCTTTAATGAAAGCGATCAAAAATCCGCTTATATCAAATACGAATGGGATCCGGATGCACAAGAGCATCTATTACGCGAACATTGCGCAGGCGGTCCCGCTGACATTAATATTGATACAACCTACATCTTCCAGTGCTATGTTTATGGTGACGGCAGCAATAACAAATTCCGATTTTCTCTCTATGAGACCGGCGCTCAAATAGCTGAAGTATCCAATTGGATTACTATTGACTGGGTTGGCTGGAGATTGCTCGAATGGGATTTAGGTGATCCTAATAGCGTTGGTGACTGGATAGGCAATGGGATCATGGACGGTACAAGTTATCATTTAGATGGTATTCATTTGACCAAAGGATTAAACGGCTCAATAAGTGGAATAATATATATTGATAATCTGCGTCTGGTGAAACGCACTTCAGGACCGGCGTCTCCAAATACCGCTCCCTTTCTCGAGGATTTACCTGATACATCTACAACAGAAGGTTCTTATGTTAAAATCTACCCGACATGGGAGGATCCCGATGAATCTGACGTCCATGAAATTATCTGTATTTCCGATACTGCGGACGTTCTCTTCCGTATAATGGGACACACTTCCGGTTCAAAAATATATGTTCGACCTCAGGCTGGCTTTACCGGAGTAGCGAATATAATGGTAATTGTGAAAGACTACGGTGTCGGTGAACTTTCCGATACAACGCAATTTATCCTGACGGTTTACCCTGATGAATCCGTTGACAGTGACATTATTCCGGTTTTATTCAGTCTGGCGCAAAATTATCCAAACCCGTTCAACCCGACGACAACTATTCGTTTTTCCCTCGACAATTCCGGAAGTACGCGCTTGATTATTTATGATATTTTGGGTCGAAAGGTTACTGAACTGGTAAATCAGCATCTACAGGCTGGTAATTACACGATCAGGTTTGATGCGTCAAATCTTCCATCCGGGCAATATCTCTATCAATTAATCTCCGGTCGGAAAGTACTTACTAAAAAGATGATGCTGTTGAAATAAATATCCGCGTCTTATTCATTTGCTAACATTTAACATTCCCAAGCTGGGACTTGGGAATGAGCGGAATATCGGGGCGTTATTCTCGTTCCGTGGCTCCTGCTACGGAACGGCAGCTAGCTCGGTAATTGAGATAACTTTCGCAAAGTTGTGTTTTTGAAGCGAGTAAGCTCAAAGCAGACTATGTAAAAAAACAGTTGCAC
>JAGLWX010000329.1 GCA_023133185.1 Fidelibacterota bacterium | reverse complement strand
ATTTTTGTGGCTAAAAAAATCAGGGAGGATCAGGGATTGGAATCAATAAAATTCGAAGATCATATTATCATATGTGGTTGGAATAACCGGGCGGAATCAATTATTGAAACATTTTATACTCTGGCAAAACAGAAGGCTCCTAAAATAATTCTGGTAAACGAACTTCCCGAAGATGAGATTAACACTGTTCTGGATCGCTTTCGTAAAAACAAAGTTAAATTCATTCGTGGAGATTACACCCGGAATGCGCCATTGGAACGCGCTAATATAAAAGCTGCCAAAACAATCATTCTGTTGCCGAATTTGCATCAATTTGACCCACTGGTAGCCGATGAAAAAACACTGCTGGCAACGCTGAATATCAAATCAACTTATCCGAAGAAAAAGGTCATTGCATTTATAATGACGCCGGAAAATGAGATTCATGTTAAGCGGGCGAAAGCCGATGAAGTATTCGTCAGCGATCAGTATGTGGATTTTCTGTTGGCGGGAGATATTATTGAACCGGGATTATCGAATGTCGTTTCCAAATTATTCAGCGCAAAAAGCGAGCACCGGATTTCGATGGTCACTATTCCTTCGCGACTGAAGGGGAAATCGTTTCTGGAATTAACTCAATTCTATAAAAGCCAGCATCGAATGGTGGTATTGGGAGTTGTATCGGAAGTAGAATCCATGGGGGTCTCTGATTTTCTCTCTTCTGATTCGAGTCATCTGGATGCGTTCATTGAGCGCAAGATAAAGGAAGCCGGAAAGACTCTCGGCGAGGAGAGTAAAGTCATTGTCAATTTGAATCCCGATGATGAATATATAATTCAGGAAAATGAAAAAGCCATAGTGTTGTTATGATGAGAAAAAAACACAAATGCACGTATAACCCGCGAATATTGGAAAATTACGAGATATTTTCCGGGTTGATCGAAGAGCAGATCGAACAGTTTTGCAAGGTCATTACTCCGATTCATTTTAACAAGGGCGACACCATCATTCTGGAAGGTGATAAAGGTAACTCAATTCTGATATTACTGGAAGGGGAGGTTGAAATTTCCCAGGCGCTTACACTAAAAACAGATGTTTCCGGGGCAGACACACGGGAAAAAAGTTTGATAGCGCTTTCCAGCAGCGTTTGTCCCTTTTTCGGTGAAATGAGTCTGTTCAGCGACGATGATCTGCGCAGCGCAACCGTCAAAGCTGTCACGCCCTGCGAGATTGCAAGGGTGAGTAAAGACGATTTCTTTCATATTTGTAATGAATATCCTGAAATAGGTAATAAAGTCATGCAGAACATAGCGCGGGTGCTCAGCCGGCGCTTGAAACAGGCAAACCAAAATGTGTTGAAATTGACAACTGCATTCAGTTTGATCATTGAAAGTTGATGAGGTAAGTATTGGCAATTCAGTTAGACAAAGTTTATAATCCGCAAAAAGTTGAATCCCGATGGTATGAATACTGGTTGGAAAAACGATATTTTCATGCAAATAATCAATCCGAAAAAAAAACCTATGTCATTGTAATTCCTCCTCCCAATGTGACCGGTATTCTTACCATGGGTCACGTCCTGAATAATACGCTTCAGGATATCCTGGTACGGCATGCCCGGATGAATGGCTATGAGACACTCTGGCTTCCCGGCACCGACCATGCGGGAATCGCCACTCAGAATGTTGTGGAGAAGAAGCTTCGCAAAGATGGAAAAACCCGCTATGATTTTGAGCGTGATGACTTTGTGAATATTGTCTGGGATTGGGCGAATAAACATAAATCCATCATTTTGACCCAGCTGCAAAAAATTGGTTGTTCCTGCGATTGGGATCGTGAGCGATTCACTTTTGATGAGGGCTTGTCCAACGCCGTCCGTAATGTATTTGTGCATCTCTATAAAAAAGGTTTGATTTACCGCGGACGCAGAATTATAAACTGGTGTCCGGTTTCGCAGACAGCTCTGTCCGATGAAGAGGTAATCCACAGAGAAACCAACGGTCATTTGTGGTTTTTTCGCTATCCTTTGGAAAGAGGAAAAGGTCACTTAACCGTTGCAACGACCCGACCGGAGACGATGCTGGGTGATACCGCAGTAGCGGTCAACCCTGAAGATAAACGCTTTACCAAACTCATCGGAAAAAATGCCATTCTCCCGATTATGAACCGCGTTATTCCTATTGTCGCCGATGATTTTGTTGATATGAAGTTTGGAACCGGAGCGGTGAAAGTGACGCCTGCTCACGATCCGAATGATTTTGAGATTGGCGAGCGGCATAAGCTCGAAAAGATAAACGTGATGAATCCTGACGGGACGATGAACGCTGCCGCCGGACCCATGGTTGAGGGCAAAGATCGTTTTGAAGCCCGGAAGCTGGTGGTTGCAGAAATGGAAAGTCTCGGTTATCTGGAAAAAATCGAAGATTACACCCATAGTGTGGGCTATAGTGAACGAGCCGGCGTGATGATCGAACCTTTTCTGTCCGATCAATGGTTCGTAAAAATGAAGCCGCTGGCAGAACCGGCAATCAAAGTTGTCGATGAAGGTAAAATTCATTTTCATCCCGGGCGCTGGGTAAAAACCTATGATCACTGGATGAATAATGTCCGGGATTGGTGTATCTCCCGGCAATTGTGGTGGGGGCATCGTATCCCGGTGTTTTATTGTAATGACTGCGACTGGATGGATGCGCTTATCGAAGATGTCGATAAGTGTCCGAAATGTGGCGGCTCTGTACGACAGGATACAGATGTGCTGGATACCTGGTTCAGTTCCTGGTTATGGCCCTTTTCAACCATGGGCTGGCCTGAAAAAAGCGATGATCTGAAAACCTTTTTTCCGACAAATACCCTTGTGACGGGACCGGATATCATCTTTTTCTGGGTCGCCAGAATGATCATGGCGGGTCTGGAATTCATGGATGATATTCCTTTTAAGGATGTCTATTTCACCGGCATTATCCGTGATATCAAAGGGCGGAAGATGAGTAAATCCCTGGGAAATTCCCCCGATCCGTTGGTTCTTGTTAAGAAATATGGCGCCGATGCATTGCGCTACGGTGTGATGCTGATTGCTCCCCAGGGACAGGATATTCTGTTTTCGGAGGAACGTCTTGAGGTCGGACGCAATTTCATGAATAAAGTCTGGAACGCCTCCCGTTTTATTTTGATGAACATAGATGACGATAGTATTCTGGAACAGGATTTTGTGCCGGTGAAAAACTCCCTGACTCTTGCCGATGAATGGATATTGATCCGCTTAAAAAAGACAATCGGAAAAGTTGATAAAAGTTTAAAACGCTTCCGTTTTGATGAAGTAGCCCGGATAATTTATGACTTTGTATGGAGTGATTATTGCGATTGGTATATCGAATTAATTAAAGATCGTCTTTATAAAAAATCCGCTGAAGAAAAACGGACTGCTCTGTCAGTGGCAATATATGTTCTGAAAAATATTCTGAAAATCCTGCACCCCTATGCGCCTTTTATTACGGAAGAAATATATCAGCATCTTAAATCCGCTTCCGAACCGGATATCATTGTTTCTGATTGGCCCAAAATTAAATATCGAAGTAACGATCCTTGTGCGGAGGAGACTTTTGAAATAGTTCAGAAAATGATCACAGCTTTAAGAACTGCTCGCAGTGAAATGAATATTCCGCCGTCCACCCAATTAAATTTAATTGTTCGGGGAAATGACGATCAATTGCCTCTGAAATTAATTCAAAACGAATCTCTTGCAGAGTATGTTAAAAATCTTGTAAAAGTTGCAGATATTCGCATCGCCCAAGATGGAGAGAGACCCCATCCGGCTTCAACAATTATTGTTCACGGCACCGAATTTTTTATTCCGCTGGAAGGATTGATCGATGTTGACGCTGAGAAACAGCGACTCGAAAAGGAGATCAATCGTTTAAAAGGACTTCTGAAATCAATTTCCGCCAAACTGACGAATCAGAACTTTTTGGAGAGAGCGCCCCGGAATGTCGTTGCAAAGGAGAAAGAAAAAGAAACGTTCATCAGGGAGCAATTGATCAAACTGGAAACAAATCTGCAAGCATTGGAATAAAATACAGTTCTATAGATGTCAAAGCAAATAGTCAGAGTACGATAGAATATACTTATTTACATAAATGGTAAAAGCTCCTGTTGCCGGTAAGTCAAACGAAAAATATCGATCCTATAACTCCCGTAACTTACGTTAAAGGCGTCGGACCGAAACGAGGCGCCGCTCTCGAAATGAGCGGTGTAAAAACCTTTATCGATTTACTATATCATTTCCCGCGACGCTACCTGGATCGCAGTACTATTACTCCAATCGTAAAATTAAGAGTGGGCATGGATGCTACGATTGTCGGTAAAATATTATCGATGAGTAGTGTCCGGACCCGCAAACGCCCCTACTTTCAAGTTCTGATCGGTGACGATAGCGGTCAGTTGCGCTGTGTCTGGTTTAACGGTGCAAAATATATCCAGCGTGTTTTCAAAACCGGTGATCCGGTTGCCATGAGCGGCAAAGTGGAATATTATGGCGGGATACAGTTTATCCATCCCGATTATGATATTCTGGAAAGCGCTGAATGGGCGACCTTGAATACAGCCCGGATCATTCCCCTGTATCCATCTACTGCTGAATTGA